>JAGXSM010000159.1 GCA_018333725.1 Melioribacter sp.
CAATTCAATTCAGTACTCGGTAAAAAAATAGAATCATCGGGTTCAAATATCATATCCCCTGAAAACCAGAGTAATATTTATATAAAAACACAGCAGAGAATTCAATCGCATTCTAACTCAATAATTACAATAACAAACCGGTTAGATTACGGTAAAAAAGAGATGAGCAGTTACTGGGTTGAGATCCATAAAAAATATTCTCTCCCGTTTGCATGTATAGTATTCGTTTTAATTGGCGCTCCGCTCGGAACAATGATGAAACGAGGGGGGTTCGGAATGGCAGCCGGTATCAGTTTGATTTTCTTTCTTGTCTATTGGGCTTTTTTAATTGGCGGAGAAAAATTAGCCGATAGAGGAATTGTTTCTCCATTCTGGGGAATTTGGAGCGCTAATTTTCTATTAACCATTGTTGGTATTTTAATTACAATAAAAAGTGCAAGGGAAAAAGTTACAATCAGTTTCGATTTCTTTATGAAGTATATTCCTAAATCGTGGAGATCAAACGAAGAAGAAAATACTTCGGGCGAATAAAAGATGAAAATATTAGACCGGTATCTAATAAAACAATTTATTCAAACAATCCTGTTCGGACTGCTTGCCTTCACGCTAATATTCGTTGTTATAGACATGATGGAAAACCTCGATGATTTCATTGATCAGAATGTCCCTTCGATGATGATTCTTCAATATTACCTTGTCTTTATGCCGGAAATAATCCGTTTAATTACGCCGGTGGCAGTTCTATTAGCCAGTTTATTTACCGCTGGAAAAATGTCCTCTCTAAACGAGATAACGGCAATAAAAGCCGGCGGAATCAGTTTGTACCGGTTTATGGCACCTTTTATTATAGTCTCATTTTTAATAAGTGCAATTAGCGTTTATGTAGGAGGTTACCTCGTTCCTCTTGCAAACAAACACAAAGTATTTATAGAACAAACTTATATGAAGAAAGGAATAGTTTATTTCGGAAGTAATATATTCTTCCAGGATACAAAATCGAGAATTGTTACAATAAATTATTATGATATTGCAAATGAGCAAGCCCACCAGGTTAGTATCCAGGAATTCGATCCGGTTGATAAGACTCGTTTGCTAAAAAGGACTGATGCATTAAGAATGAGATACGACGAGAAAAAAAATTGCTGGACATTGTTTAATGGAACCATTCGTGAAATTTCCGATTCAAGTGAAGTGATGGAGAAATTTATAGAACATCAATTTTACGGATTGAATTTCATACCGGATGATGTGATGAAAAAACAGAGGAAACCTGAAGAAATGTCCCTTGCAGAGTTATCGGATTTTGCTAATGAACAGAAAAGAACCGGCAACGATCCAACTTCTATACTGATTGAATATCAGTCCAGAATAGCTTATGCATTTGCAAGTGTTGTAGTAGTATTCTTTGGATTACCAATTTCGGCAAACAGAAGAAGAGGCGGACTCGCTATTCAATTCGGGATTAATCTTCTAATAACTTTCGTCTATCTTGTTTTTATGAAGGTTAGTCAGGCATTTGGTAAAAATGGTGTACTGGACCCGCTAATAACCGCATGGATTGCCAATCTCGTTTTCTTAGTAGCAGCAACATATAATATAAAACGTGCACTTAAATAATTATTTGGTTTTAAATTCAAATACTCCGTCCCAATCATCCGCCGGAGGGTTCTGAAGATAATACTGGCACCTGTTCAAATAAACTTTAGAAGGGTAATCGCCTAATTTTTCAGAACATCGCTTAAAATAATCCATTGCTGCTTCAAAGCTTTTATGCCTATAAAGTTCTAATCCCTGGAAGTACTCGTGCATTTTATCAACAGCATCTATCGCTTTCTTGTCATCAATTAAACTAATCAGTTCGTAAACTTTAGTGGGTTCAACTTTCCCTTTAACACGGATAATATCAAGTTCTCTAACAAGAACTTTATCTTTAACCATTTCGTAGGTTGAATCACTTATCATAATATTAGAACCGTATTCTTTATTAGCACCCTCAAGACGCGAAGCAAGATTTACATCATCGCCAAGCACAGTATAATCAAATCGTTTTACACCTCCGATATTGCCGACAATTACTTCACCCGAGTTAATTCCAATTCTTATGTGAATTAGCGGTTCACCAACCTTAGACCATCTATCTCTTAGTTCGGCAAGTTTATCCTGCATTTGTAAAGCAGTTAAACATGCTTTGTAAGCATGATCATCAACTTCAACAGGTGCGCCCCAGAATGCCATAACCGCATCACCAAGATATTTATCGAGTGTTCCACCATTCCTTAAAATAATTTCAGTCATCTCATTCAGAAATTCGTTAATAAAGCTTACCAATTCCTCCGGTTCTTTTTTCTCTGCAAAAGTTGTAAATCCGGCAATATCGCTGAACAGAACTGTAAGAGTTTTTTTCTCGCCGCCCAATTTTAATTTATCGGGATTTGCAAGAAGCTCATTAACAATTGATTTACTTACATATTGACTGAACATCCCGGTAATCATAACATTCTGCTGTCTTTCCTTAATGAAATGATAAGCGGTGCTGCTTAAGTAACCAAGAACAATTGCCAGTGATGGACTTACAACTGCAATTACCAGTTTGTTGTTGATAAACAGATAAATACTAAGCAAATAAATAACATAAACAATAAACACAACCGCTAGAAGATTGAAAATTTCTGTGAGGATCCCGATCCTGATTTTAACTTTTCTTATTACTGAAGTTACGATGAAAATAAAAATTGTAAGAAGAATTATTAAAAATATTTCCATTTCTTTCGATTGGACGTAGAGGTAATCATTCCATAAAATATTTTGAATAATGTTTGCATGAAACTCGACACCATAAATTTGATTATCCCCTTTTCTCTTTCCTTCAGCAAATGAGATTGGAAGTAAGTCCCGGTCTTCGGGCATTGTAGAGCCGATTAATACAATTTTATTTTCTAATTTTTTCCTTAACTCCGGATCGGAGAGATATTCTTCCCAAACATTAATTTCGTCTTGATACTCAATCTCGTCTTTAGTCTTAAACTCTGAATCGTCAATAATATCAAGCATTTTAACATAGTTGAACGTTCTGCTTGGTCCATAGAAATTTATGAGTACGGATGTTCTATCAAATTTAGGAATGTTTTTATCCCCCAATTTAAAGTAACCATCAACAGATATAGCTGATTCAAAATTTTTCAATCCGAGTACTTTATTAATTATAGCAAATCCAAAACTCGGAACTCTTGATTCTGTTATCCCAGAAACTCTAAAAGGAATATATCTTCTAAATACATAATCAAAATCGGGTGGCGGTTGAACTATTCCAAGGGAGCTATCAACTGTAAAGAAAATATTTTCATAATTGTAAAATTTCTTCTTGCCTAAAGTGTCTGTAACCTCAAAACCGATTTTCTCTATCAACAGATCACGCGATTCATCTATTTTACCGGCAAGAACTACTTTACCGTAAGATTGAATAGCATCAATAAATAGAGAGTCGTCTTTAGGTGTTGTATCCGGATTAGACATTATAACATCAATACCAATAGCCCGCACACCAATTTCTTTAAGGTTCTTTATCAATTTTGCATACAAAGATCTTGAAAGCGGCATACGATTATAAGGAGGAGGGAATTGTGTAAGGGATTCCTGATCAATCTCTATAATTACAACATCTGATGTATCTTTAATATCAATTTTACCACGCTCTAAGAACCGATTATCAATCAATTTTAACTCGAGCTCTTTCAAAGGAGAAAATGTGAAAAGAAAATCCTGGGTTAATATTATTGTCAGAAGTGAAGCGGTAAGAATAAAAATACCGCTCTTATATAACCAGATTAATTTTCGTTTACCGGAAGACATTATTTTTTATCGCAGTCTAAAAATTAAATCTCGTTACAAAGCCGATAATCGAGTTGGTATCTCTGCCGGGTATTTTAAATACTCTTGCCTGAAATGCCAGATTAAGATTTGAAATTACATCGTAATCGGCAAGAAACTCAAATGTCTGTCTCTTAAAATCACCAAAGCTCGGACTAATAGTTGCAGAAAGTTGCAATTTATTTTCGAGAAGTCTGTATCTTCCTCCAAGACTAAGTGTAACATAATCAAATGGAATAGTTGCAATCTCACTTGAGCTATAAAGAATCTGGAATAAAGATGAGATTTGCGAAGTCCAATAACTATTCAAGGTAAATCCGGCAGCATTATAAGTAGCGTCAGTATTAGATAAACTATTATCCTCCCTATTTTGAGTTGTGAATGACAAAGAAGAAGTATGTTTTACCATCGCAATAAAATCGTATGATAATTGAAGAATGAATCTGTTTGTTATATCATCAACAACAAAATTTTTATTAACCGGATCAGTAGTTTTCAATCCGTTTTTATTATCAGATTTATTGAAACCAATTGTAATATTCGGAAAATCCGTTCTCGGGAATATTGATAATGAAGCGCTTAAAGTGTTGTATTTTGTTGTAGACGGTTTTGTTTTTTGTAAATTGTCCTCAAGACTTTCATATCCCAGAGATAGAAATACTTTGTTATCAAACATCCGGATCCTATCAACAATGTTAATACCTTTTAAGTCGGTCCTTACATACGATTGACCAAAAGAAAAATAATCGTTACCGCGATAAATATAGGAGGCGCGCAAATTATTGTTCAGGTAATTAAGACTTAGTGCTGCCTCTCCGGCAATTGAAGCAAACTCCTGTGGATTTAACGGACCAATATACTGATTAACCGTAATAAATTTTCCCAGTATATCTCTAATCGTTTTAACCTGATCAGGATCGATATCATATAATCCGTTTGGACCAAATATAGAATCGATTTGTGCATCGGTTAAATTTCCTGAAGAGATATCTTTATTGAACATGCTGAACGCAACCTGTGTAGTAAAGAGAACATTTTGCTCATCGAATGCAATTTTGATATCACTCCCAAGAACAACATTTTCCTGGGGACGGGAGCCGAATTCAATGGACCCGGTTTTATCTTTAGAGTGTAGATATGTAAAGCCAAGCTGGAAATTTTCACCGCTACCAAATGACGGACGCAATGCGAATAAATCTCTTTGAAAAGTACCTAAATTAACTCTACCGAATGGTTTACCGTATTTTGCTGCACTAATTGGAATTATATCACCTCCAAGCGGAACCTGGTCTTTTGTATATGTCTGAAGTAAAGCACCTTCAATTTTTCTGTCGGATTCACCCACAGCTGCAGTAACATTAATAAACCCGAGATTCAAATAACCGCTAAATCCGCGTATCCGCTTTCCGTCCATTATTAAACCAGGGAAACGTGGATATGTATCGCCAACTCTTAGTTCAAGCCACTCCCCGTTTTTCAATTGAGCCGAGTAGCGGTTATAAGGTTGTAAATTACTCTTTTCTTCAGAAGTTAAATAGAGATAACCAATAATTCTCCATTGATCGTATGATGCATTAAAATCAGCACCAAGGTTATTATACCATGTTGAAGCAGTATTAAATGTTTC
>JAGXSM010000160.1 GCA_018333725.1 Melioribacter sp.
TCAACACAAGGGTAATAATATTGTTGGTAAGTGTTATCATATATTTTTTTGTCTCAACTTCGGATAAAACACTTAACGTTATACTTACTTATGGTTAAGTGTGATGGCAAAAAGAAAAATATTATTTCTGATCTTTTGTGAATTATTCCCAACTGGTTTTATATAAGAGAACATAATTGTTATTTATAATCAATGTTTATAATTAATGTAATGGGCGAAACATATGAAAACAGTTTTAATGTTGTTGTGTATGTTGATACTTTTTTCTACAATACTATTTCCTCAAAATAAGGACAGTACTATTTCTAAAACAGATTGGGGAATATCGCTTAATACTGGTTATTCTTCATATGGAACGGGTATTAGTATACATAAAAATATTTCGGACAATTTGAATCTAGAAGCAAGTTTTGGAGTAGATCTGGCCCTAATTCCATTTTTGGGATTTGGACCAGCATCCAATGAATATTTAGTTGGTATTGGAGGGAATTATTTCATTTTTGAAAAATCAAATCTTGCTATAAACTTTTCATCATTTCTTCATATTGATACAACGACCGATGAAAATGTTATTGGGGATAAACGTTATATATCCCTTGCTACTTACTTCGGTTATATCCCACGTTTATCCAAAGACATACCGTTCTTTTTAAAATTGGGTATAAATTATGATTTGAAAAATTCTCGAAAATTGGAATTAAATCTAGTTTTTGGATTATTCATTTCCTTGTAAAGTTTTTATTAAATGAAATAAAAATTAAAAATATTAGGAGTGCACTTATGAAAATCTTTTTGAAAACTTCGTTTATATTAGCTTTGTTCGCTAGCACATTATTTGCACATAAAGAGTGGGTACATCAATATATTGTAAGAGAGGCTTACAGATATCTAGAATTAAAGTTAAGCTTGACATATCCTGATTTAAAAAATCATATTGGTTTCAACTTCGATGGTTATGGTGATGAAAATGATCCTTGGTCAACTGGTTATATTGGTGTAGCGGCATGGATGGAAGATAAAAACGATCCTATTTGGGGCTATGGAATGGCATTTAATGGCTGGACAGCCTCAAGTACACATTTTTGGAATGCTGATTTAGGAGATAACGTTATGACTCCTATTTTTGCATCGGGTGATGTTCCAAACGCATATTCAAAAGCAAGAATATATCTTTTTGGTGGTCAAAGACTATTTTTTATGAAAAAAGCATGGAGCTTAGAGCATCAACAAATTATTTTAGGGAGATTCTACTCTTACAATTCACTTGTCGAGTTTTTTCAGACTGGAAGATGTTACTATGAAGGTTATATAGATTTGGCTGGTTATGAGCACTTGAATTCACCACAAGAAATATATATGGATATTACAACTGCGCGAAAATATGCTTATCAGATTCTTGGAAGAGTTGCTCATCTGTTACATGATATGAGCGTGCCTGCTCATGTTCATGATGACGCACATCCATGTGAATTAGGAGACCCAGATGATTATGAACTTTATATGGGAGGAAACTCTAGTGGAATGTTATTATGTAATGATGTCCAATCAAGTTTTCCAGCACAATCGTGGAATAAATATACAGCATCCTCACAAGGAAACCTTATTGATATTTTATCAATGAATGATTATGACGGAATAAGATATTTGTTTTATACTTTAAATCAATTATCAGATCATTTTCCAAGTAGAGAACGCTCTGGAGATAATAACTTGCCAAACGGTTCTAATTCATATTTAGTTTCAAGATATCAAGCTCTTGGGGCAGTTCCGCCAAATGCAGTTTACCAAGATATTGGCAATGAGACATTTAATTATGCAATACGTGCAACTGCAACATTATTTAACTGGTTTGCAACTCGAGTAGGGCTTTCAACCTCTCCAATAACTCCTCTTACAGCGGTTTATTTGATGGGTGATTTTACCCTATATGCTGGAGGGACTGGTCATTGGTATACTGAGTTACAAAATGGAATGGAACCATTCACCTATAGTTGGCAAATAATGTATTTGGATGGAGCGGGTTATTTACAGACTTATGAAAGCGTTAAAAAGGAAAAAGAAAAAAGAGAAAAAGATAAAGACAAGAAAAAAGAGAAAAAGATAAAGACAAGAAAAAAGATGGTGAAATTATAATTGAAGCTGCGCCTAGTAATTATTGGTTTTCTATTGGTACAAACTCATCATATTTTAGCAAACCACATAATCCTTATGATTTGCGTGACTTTAAGTTAAGATGTATTGTTACAGATGCAACAAATGCAACAAAAACATCGAATGAATTTTATGTAGACGTAGTCTCATATCCGCCTGAGTTTTCTATTGTACAAAATGATGGTAATAAAAAACAAACAATTTCGCTTGCTAAAGAAACTGATATTTCTTCAGTACCAAATAGTTATTTCCTAGACCAAAACTATCCAAATCCTTTTAATCCTTCAACAAAAATATCTTACTCTTTACCTGAGGCCAGTTTTGTAACATTGAAAGTTTATGACATGCTTGGAAGAGAAATAGTAACCCTTGTTAATGAAGCAAAACCTTCGGGCAAATATGAAGTGGAATTTAATGCATCGGAATTACCGAGTGGAACTTATGTTTATAAATTAACTGCTGGTAATTATCAAACGATGAGAAAAATGTTATTAATTAAGTGATGTTATGTTTATCAACGAATGCAGAATCATATTGGTTCTGCATTCTCATTTATCAAAGTAAGTATAACAAGCTTTTCCACCCGACCGCGTTTTCATTGCGGCATATTTTAAGTTTTCGGGTTTAGTAAAAAAGGTTAGCATTGCTTGTAACATGGTTCTGTCAAATAAATTTGTTAAAAATCATTGGTAATAGCTTTTCATTTCGGTATTGCTGTTCGGGGCGGACGGGTGAAAAGCAATGCCTACTTGCAACAATGCAAGTAAAAAAAAGGGTACTATAAAATATTTTTTTAACATAGTTCTTTGAAAAAGTGACTAAGAAGACTGAAAAAGCAAATAGCATTTTGTAATATAGGGCATACTTCACCCTTTGCTTTTTTTGTAATCAGTAACCGGATGATAGTCCCGGTATAGTTTGTTCTCTTTAACCCTTCCTTACTTCCGTCAATACAATTATGGTTTTGTATTTATACTAATTTTCTTATTCGATTCAAAGAGAACCGGAACAACCATCTTATCCGTTATTCATGGCGTTCTATTAAACCCATTATGCAGCTAAGCGTATGGTCATCCCGGTTACTAAAAAGTAGAGTGTTCGTTTACCCTTTCTGCAGTAAAGCTTTATCTAAAAATGTTTCTATCAAAGTACAGTCGCTAGTAATTATGCAGAGCGTTTGTACTTTTTATTTTTCTTAAACTCTTTATATTGTTCTTCAAGTAAAGTAAGCTCGGCTACATGTTCTTGGTTGTAACTGTACTTATGATTCTCTTTCATCATCGAGGTAACTAATTTGAGCACATTTGATATACAAGCAGTAACGTTCTTTCGATACCTAAATTGTTTCATTTGACGTTTAAGGTAACGTATTCTTACTTCCGGTATGTGGTTCTTTGTTTCTTCAGCCATTGTGTAAAGTATTGCACGGAGTCTGTGATTGCCGATGTGAGTAATTCTCCGGTAACCGGTGAACTGACCCGATTGTGATAGACGAAGGTTAATTCCGGCAAAAGCTTCGATCTTTTTGTAGTGATTAAACAAAGACGGATCGCGTAGTTCAGCTATAAAACGGGCAGCCGTAATATCGCTTACTCCTTTAAGGGAAGAGATGATATTGAAGAATGGAGTTTGCTTTGCGAGAGTTACCATCTGATCGAGTATGAGTTTTATTTGTTCTTTGAGTAGTGATAGTTGGTTAAGCCAGCAATGCAACGTAAGTTTTTCGGCAAGAAGTAGTTCACCGTTTAATTTTATTCCAATACTGTTTTGAGCTGCTTCTTTAATACGTTTAAGAGTATCAAAGCCATGTTGTCTCTGAGATACTCTTTCACATTCGAGAGCTTCAAGGAAAATGTTCATGTTGCGGAACTCTTCGGGTGAAAGATATTTGCGTAATAAAAGTCTAACAGTGTCTGTATCGATATCTATTGTTTCAAGAAGTTCTGGAAAAATAAGTTCAACCTGGGAACGTATGCGCTGCTTAATTTGAGCAACATGTTCTTTGAGTTTGTCGTAAGTAATTGATAAACGATGCATGGCATCCATATCTGCGCAATAGTTTTTATAAAAATTAAAGTATCCCTGACGTGTGCAGTTAGCAACGGCAAGAGCATCTTTAGGGTCTGTTCTTGAGAAGTTGTTGTTTATTTTGGGTCTTTCATGGTGAGTGAATAAAGGACTTACCATAAGTACTGTAAATCCTTTGCTGGAGAGAAAGGCGCAGAGTTTTTGCCAGAGATTAATTGATATCTCTACGGCAAAAACTACGCTGTTTGTATTAAGGTCTTTGATATGTGATTTAATTATCTTCCACATATCGGAATTGAATCCCTGGTAGTTGTTTGTAAACTTGAAAGAGTTGCAGATCGGTATACCGGAAGTGTCGAGGATAACAG
>JAGXSM010000161.1 GCA_018333725.1 Melioribacter sp.
TCTTTAGAAGAAAATATTGTTTCAACTAAGTTTAGTTCTGTTTCATTATTTAGGGGATCATAATTAATAACTTGGAAGTTAAATAGTATTAACAATGAGAAAACTCCAAAGAATATTACTCTTTTCTTTTTCATAAATGCTCCTTTTTTATTATTTATTTATTTTCCCCGGCGCCAGGGGTTTTTTTCTCAAATTTTATTAGCACAAATAGAGATAACAAAAGAAAAAAAATGTTTCTTATTACCATTCCAACTCCAAAACTGCTTTCAACAGCTTTTCCAAAGCACCCGCAGTCGTTTTCTAATCCAATTACTGTTCCGTAAACGCTAAACAGAAAAAAGAACATGAAAAGAATAGTTGCAGCAATAAGCGTTTCTTTTACTCTTATTTTTAACAGTAGCATAACTCCAAGTGTTAGCTCAATTAACGGCAGCAGAGTAGCAGCTGCAATCTGAAGTTCTTCACTTACATTTATTACCGCTTTTATTGTGTAGAGCATAGGTTGGGGATCCAGTACTTTACTAATACCGGAGAAGAGAAGAAGAGTAATTAAGAAATAATAAGATGCTGAGAAAAGAATACTTACCGGTTTATAACTTCTGACTAATTCTACCCCAAGATTAGTCCCCCTCTAAATTCTGTGATCAATTTAAAAAAAATAAAAACAAACTTGTCAAGTAAAATATTAAAATAATGGAAATTATTTTATGTGTTAAGAAGTTATTATAGTTTAATAATGTGTTTAATTAAATATTCATATAAAATAACGATTAGAGTTAGTTCTTTAATTGAATGGAGCCGTGAGAATGCAAATATACCCATTAATGCAATGCCGATAAAAAACATTGCTACTGTAACCGGGCGACGTATGCTAAATGTGCTTATTTGTAAAAATAATTTTCAGTGGTTTTGAAAAGTGATTAATTATAAATACTTATCTATTAATTTACCAATTAATTCCCTATAATATACGGACGAAAATTCATAATCTTGCTTAACAGGTAAAAATGCTGATACAATAATACCTTTATTGATCAATTCTATCTGAGGGTATTCAATATCAAATGATAACTCTAAAAAGTTATCATCAGAAATATAGAATAAAGGCAAATTTATATTCATACTTCTCATTTGTACTACTATTCTGTTTACTTTTTCTTTTTTTGTTATGCATAATATTTTTATTCCAAAACTCATCAATCTCTCTTTTATCGAAAATAAATTTTTCAATTCATTTTCCTGACACTTTGAGCAATCAAAATCTGAAAGTAAAACAATTAGATAAGAAGCATCCTTTGATAATATTTTATTTTTTTCCCCGGTTGTGATTTCATAACCATATATTTCATGAACTTTTCTGTATAGAATAATATTCGATTTATGTAACGATTTCAATCGTCTTTCGGTTTTATTAAATTGAATTTTTTCTGTATCCTTAAACTTGATTCTTGATATATTCCATGTATTAAAAAAGATTAAGGAACATAAGGCGAAAATGTAAAAACCATATTTATAAATGTTATTCATACCTTACTCATCTAGTTTATAGCGAAGGACTTCTAATTCCAAGTTATCTTTTAATAAATATATTTTTTCTTTATCCATATAAATCCATATAACACCCACTTTTTCTGGTAGCATAAATGAGTGTAGATAGACTCCACTGGAAATAGAATATACATCGATAACATATTTCCGTCCGGTAGAACCTTTTATACTGGCTTGATAGCTTACATTAAAAAATCTATCAGTTATAACAAATGAATTATAAGAAGAAATGTTTTCCTTGGGCAATCTATAATCTATTATATTAGGGTTTTCTCTTTGTATAGATGGCAGCTTAATATTTTCTATAGTATTACAGGCATCAATTATTTTTCCTTCATTAGAATATTTAACGAAATGGTTCATAAATTCGGGGACATATAAGAAGCCGTTCTTATTTACACTTAAGATTTCACCTGATAAAAATGGAAGAGCCCCAATATTCATAGCATCATTTGCCATAATAAGATTTTGACATTCCTCTGAGCTACCATTTGATATATTATGTTTTATTAACGCCGAATAATCAAATGGCATTAGCGTTTGAAAAGTAACAAACGACGTTGAATCAACGAAACAAGCTGCATGTGACATCATTGACAAAATAAACTGTTTTGTATTATCACCTTCAAATAATTCGCACTTCATTAGATTTGGATCCAATACTAATAATTTTCCGTTATCCGAAACATCTATTCTAAATGGACTATCAAACTCCCCGGGTCCCTTTCCTTTTCTACCGTATTTTTTTACAAAGGAACCATTACTATCAAATTTACTTACGGAGCAACCTTGCATGTCAAGCACATATATATTACCAGATTTATCAGATTTTACCATAACAGGATATGAAAATATTGTATCCTGGATACTACCAATGTTAAATAAATGTTTGGTTTCTATATCAACAAATTTTCTTTTTTTTGCTAATTGCTTATTAACTTTATAATTCAGTGATATTTTGAATTGCCGTTTCCCAAGTTTGACGTCGATTTTGGCATATTCTTCAGGATTAGAACCTGGAGATAAATTATCAGTTTGATTTTGTTTATTTCCGCACGAGTAAAATATAATTGTTAAAAGCAGAAATGAATATTGAATTGACATTCTATAATATTTTTTCATTGAACTCCTCTTAAGAAATTTTTAATGCTAATCGGTATGTATCTTGTCCGTATGCAAAATCTTTCCCAAATAAATCATGTGTCAGCTCAATGAATTATAAAATCACTGAGCTGACATACAATAGATATTTTAGTTACGTGGGTAATAACAAGTATAACCTCCTGGACCAGGATTACAGAGCATTATTGTACAAACAGAACTACCATAGATACTACATCCGATTTCAGGACAGAGATTCTCTGGACAAGGCTCTGCTGGGAGCGCAAATGTTGGATCGAAAAGATTTACTACTATTCCGAAAATTGATAAATCTCCTTTTGCTAGGTTATTTTCATCAGTTAACATTAGTTTAATGTTCAAGAAGAAAAGAAAAACAAAAATTAGTAAGCTAATTTTTTTAACCCAACCTCTTAAATTATTTTGAGTTCTTTGAGACATTTTAACCTCCTGTTTTTTTTGTTATTTATTTTTCCCAGGCGCCAGGGTTTTTTTCAAACCTTATTAACACAAATAGTGATAACAAAAGAAAAAAAATGTTTCTTATTACCAT
>JAGXSM010000162.1 GCA_018333725.1 Melioribacter sp.
CCCCCTGCGGGTGCGTGGATTGAAACATACGCTAACCGTGTAGATCTGTCCCGAGCCGAATGTCGCACCCCCTGCGGGTGCGTGGATTGAAACTCTCCAATCAGGGTCTAGAGTCAACGCCACTCGTGTCGCACCCCCTGCGGGTGCGTGGATTGAAACTTCAAAACATGGTTGGTTGGGATTAGCGATAAGGGTCGCACCCCCTGCGGGTGCGTGGATTGAAACAGTCAGACCCCTACGGGTACTCAGCAATTCTTCAGGTCGCACCCCCTGCGGGTGCGTGGATTGAAACTGAGAACACATATTCGGCATCTTGTACTGCGGATGTCGCACCCCCTGCGGGTGCGTGGATTGAAACTTCGCCGCCTCGCCCCCGAACACTTTCGCCAACACGTCGCACCCCCTGCGGGTGCGTGGATTGAAACTACGACTATGAGATCGAAGCAACAATAGGCATCGTCGCACCCCCTGCGGGTGCGTGGATTGAAACTTAATGACCATTACTTTATCCCCTTGGCGGTACTGGTCGCACCCCCTGCGGGTGCGTGGATTGAAACGTATACAAAGATAGTATAGAAAAAGCCCCCCCCGTCGCACCCCCTGCGGGTGCGTGGATTGAAACAGGATCAAATGCTGATAGTAATCGAAACTTAAGGTCGCACCCCCTGCGGGTGCGTGGATTGAAACTATAGTAAACGGCCTCCTTCTCTTGCTAGGGAAGTCGCACCCCCTGCGGGTGCGTGGATTGAAACCTAATGGTAAGGTATCAACATAAATCGCTGACGTGTCGCACCCCCTGCGGGTGCGTGGATTGAAACGGCGATCAGGTAGCGCGGGTGATGGCTATCACCGGTCGCACCCCCTGCGGGTGCGTGGATTGAAACTGCACGAACTGCATCACATTATGGTGGACTGTCGTCGCACCCCCTGCGGGTGCGTGGATTGAAACTTAAACTCGGTGGACGGACTGGGCCTTATCCCTTGTCGCACCCCCTGCGGGTGCGTGGATTGAAACCCCTTGGCGCAATTGACGTCTGCCACTAATTTACGTCGCACCCCCTGCGGGTGCGTGGATTGAAACTCAAGACAACTGGGATGATCAAAATTTGCTTTAGTCGCACCCCCTGCGGGTGCGTGGATTGAAACGTCGAAGCCGCCAACGAGGGCTAGGCGGGACATGGTCGCACCCCCTGCGGGTGCGTGGATTGAAACTGCTTGGCGGCGCTTCTCCCGCTCGTCCTTGAGAGTCGCACCCCCTGCGGGTGCGTGGATTGAAACTTCTCTGAGTCCGGATAGGTGGTGAGCAGAAAGGTCGCACCCCCTGCGGGTGCGTGGATTGAAACCATGATATCTGGAAATACATCTACGATAACAATCGTCGCACCCCCTGCGGGTGCGTGGATTGAAACAAGTACAAAGAGCGGCAAGTGCGGACCGTGGTGAGTCGCACCCCCTGCGGGTGCGTGGATTGAAACGATAATGGACCCTTAGCACGGCTGAAGGGTGGTGGTCGCACCCCCTGCGGGTGCGTGGATTGAAACCAAACTCTGAGTAGCGAGTTGCAGAAGACCCAAAGTCGCACCCCCTGCGGGTGCGTGGATTGAAACAATTACCTGACCGCGGCAGAGGCGTTCAACGAGGTCGCACCCCCTGCGGGTGCGTGGATTGAAACCCCGTCCTACTGCTGTCAAGAAGAACAGACGAAAGTCGCACCCCCTGCGGGTGCGTGGATTGAAACTACATTGCCGCCTTTGGTGTACTTGAGGGCTTGAGTCGCACCCCCTGCGGGTGCGTGGATTGAAACTTAACTAAAACTAACCAAACCCTATGACCACGCCGTCGCACCCCCTGCGGGTGCGTGGATTGAAACTCCAAACCACTACCAACACAAAAACACATTTGGGTCGCACCCCCTGCGGGTGCGTGGATTGAAACAACGAAAAACACACAGGAGTTTTTGTATCGCGCTCGTCGCACCCCCTGCGGGTGCGTGGATTGAAACATTTACTTTTCTCCTTCCCGAGAATCAAAAGGGCGTCGCACCCCCTGCGGGTGCGTGGATTGAAACCCTGCAAGGGTTAAAATACTCACCGTCATTACTGAGTCGCACCCCCTGCGGGTGCGTGGATTGAAACTGTATCCGTGTGTCATAGAGACTTACTAAAAGAGTCGCACCCCCTGCGGGTGCGTGGATTGAAACATTGTAAGTCATTATTAAACATACTCTATTGATTGTCGCACCCCCTGCGGGTGCGTGGATTGAAACTCCACAATCTTGTAATCCTCAAATACGCCCGTAAGTCGCACCCCCTGCGGGTGCGTGGATTGAAACTCCCATTCCTTTTCACAATCACAAGTACCTTCGTAGTCGCACCCCCTGCGGGTGCGTGGATTGAAACCAAACTATTGCATACTATAGCCCAATCGGTATATACGTCGCACCCCCTGCGGGTGCGTGGATTGAAACCTGTACCTCCAGCCCCGAAGAAGACTGTATTCCAGTCGCACCCCCTGCGGGTGCGTGGATTGAAACTCAGCATACAGCGCCCAGGAGTCTAGCGTTTGTGTCGCACCCCCTGCGGGTGCGTGGATTGAAACCAAACTATTGCATACTATAGCCCATGTAGTATATAGTCGCACCCCCTGCGGGTGCGTGGATTGAAACAGTTCACTAACGACACCCGACTCCATGGTATCAGGTCGCACCCCCTGCGGGTGCGTGGATTGAAACTTTGTATAACAGGAAAGAAAGTATAGATGATGAGTCGCACCCCCTGCGGGTGCGTGGATTGAAACACATAACACGACATAACAGCCACCATGCGTTACCTGTCGCACCCCCTGCGGGTGCGTGGATTGAAACTGCTCAGATAGGAGAATGGGCCACTATCAAAGGAGTCGCACCCCCTGCGGGTGCGTGGATTGAAACAACAATTACGGCTTAGATTATAGGGATCGTGGAAGTCGCACCCCCTGCGGGTGCGTGGATTGAAACTACTGCGCTATAAGATACACTGTCAAAATACCTGGTCGCACCCCCTGCGGGTGCGTGGATTGAAACATCAATTACGGACTGACTAACGCGCCGCAAGTCGTCGCACCCCCTGCGGGTGCGTGGATTGAAACTAGCAGCTCTGGTGTGATGTCAGCCTCTAGCGTGTCGCACCCCCTGCGGGTGCGTGGATTGAAACATCAGTGTACAACTAGGCAAGCGTGTTATATCGAGTCGCACCCCCTGCGGGTGCGTGGATTGAAACAACGTGAGCGTATCTCCAATTTGATAATCCTTGCGTCGCACCCCCTGCGGGTGCGTGGATTGAAACTACTACCTACTGCAAGCCCTTGATATGAAGTCTAGTCGCACCCCCTGCGGGTGCGTGGATTGAAACTAACACGTCCCAGCGTGTATAAATAGCCTTTAAGTCGCACCCCCTGCGGGTGCGTGGATTGTAACAAGCAGTGGCAAGCAGCATATAACACTTAAAGGAGGTCGCACCCCCTGCGGGTGCGTGGATTGAAACGTTAGTGGTTGGGGCCGCATTGGGGCCGCTTGTCGTCGCACCCCCTGCGGGTGCGTGGATTGAAACTTTTATTGTGGATGTTAAAGCGGTCTATGGTAAGTCGCACCCCCTGCGGGTGCGTGGATTGAAACACAACCGCAAACACGACAGACAACTCCAACCAGTCGCACCCCCTGCGGGTGCGTGGATTGAAACGTGACCTATGGGAGTCCTGCACGTGGCTATAGTGTCGCACCCCCTGCGGGTGCGTGGATTGAAACTCCTAAGCATAACCACAAGATGTTACCACACGAGTGTCGCACCCCCTGCGGGTGCGTGGATTGAAACCGCTTCGTCAGTCCAGCACACACCGCCCGGCGACGTCGCACCCCCTGCGGGTGCGTGGATTGAAACCCTTTACTCTGTTGGTGACGGGAGTTTCATAAAGTCGCACCCCCTGCGGGTGCGTGGATTGAAACGTATTGCTTCTGTTTTGGTTGGAGCGACCATGAAGTCGCACCCCCTGCGGGTGCGTGGATTGAAACGTCGGCATCGTCCTCTCGCTTGCTCAACGCCGTAGTCGCACCCCCTGCGGGTGCGTGGATTGAAACTAGCCACCCAGTACAACACGCTACCATATGCATAGTCGCACCCCCTGCGGGTGCGTGGATTGAAACAGTCATCAAGTCTTAAACCTCCTAACTGCTTTAGGTCGCACCCCCTGCGGGTGCGTGGATTGAAACGTAATTGTAGCGCGCGTACCACTCGCTATTAACGTCGCACCCCCTGCGGGTGCGTGGATTGAAACTCTATTGCTAACGTGCAGGCCGACAGCATAGCCGGTCGCACCCCCTGCGGGTGCGTGGATTGAAACCATACTGTCGGGGATATGGAAGGTCATGCGTCCATGTCGCACCCCCTGCGGGTGCGTGGATTGAAACTATCTAATTGCACATTATCAAATGGAGAGTAGTAGTCGCACCCCCTGCGGGTGCGTGGATTGAAACTGTAGTTTCATCCCTAGCTCCTTGTCGCGCTCTGTCGCACCCCCTGCGGGTGCGTGGATTGAAACCTGTGCGCCAACTATTGCCCCATCAAATATCCGTCGCACCCCCTGCGGGTGCGTGGATTGAAACCTCTTCATGCTCTCACCTACAGCCAAGGCCTAGTGTCGCACCCCCTGCGGGTGCGTGGATTGAAACTAATACGGATTAACTGTATGACCCCTACATATGGTCGCACCCCCTGCGGGTGCGTGGATTGAAACCTAACCAGGTACCTACACTTGAGCTCAGTAATAGGTCGCACCCCCTGCGGGTGCGTGGATTGAAACGATGACGTGCAAACGCCTGAAACCTTATTACGCGTCGCACCCCCTGCGGGTGCGTGGATTGAAACTTTTGGCTTCGCGCTATGGCGGCCCTTGGGGAGTGTCGCACCCCCTGCGGGTGCGTGGATTGAAACTTAAGCTGCTGCGGAGCGACAAGAACCATAGGTGTGTCGCACCCCCTGCGGGTGCGTGGATTGAAACCATATAGCATATACCGGTACTTGTTAAACTTAAGTCGCACCCCCTGCGGGTGCGTGGATTGAAACTGTAGCTACCTGCACCTCTGTTGGCGGTTGTAGAGTCGCACCCCCTGCGGGTGCGTGGATTGAAACTCGAACACTTGCCCCCATGGTTGGCCGTAGAGCGCGTCGCACCCCCTGCGGGTGCGTGGATTGAAACCTGCCTCCTAATGTTGCCAAGGTTGTGCCGTCATGTCGCACCCCCTGCGGGTGCGTGGATTGAAACGCTGTCGTCGCACCTGTCGTGGCCACTGTCGCGTGTCGCACCCCCTGCGGGTGCGTGGATTGAAACCCTGCCTCCTCTCCACTCTCCACGAGTGTAGGGAGTCGCACCCCCTGCGGGTGCGTGGATTGAAACTTACTCTAGCATATGCCACGACCATTCATAAATGGTCGCACCCCCTGCGGGTGCGTGGATTGAAACAATACTGGACAGCTAACGGTGTGCTTGCGCCACAGTCGCACCCCCTGCGGGTGCGTGGATTGAAACTAAAATTCTGCGGGTGTGGCAAACCCAAAGACAGGTCGCACCCCCTGCGGGTGCGTGGATTGAAACTAGTACTTCCTGCTGTTCGCCGTCTTCTAATTCGTCGCACCCCCTGCGGGTGCGTGGATTGAAACCCCTCTCTGAATCCCTATCCTGCGATAGAGATTTGTCGCACCCCCTGCGGGTGCGTGGATTGAAACTTTGCTATGCTATGTGCGAGCGCATGAAGAAAGCGTCGCACCCCCTGCGGGTGCGTGGATTGAAACAGCCTCATTTCAGCCTGACGGGCAGCCTCAGGGCGTCGCACCCCCTGCGGGTGCGTGGATTGAAACCCTTCTCCGCCCTCTCTGTATAAGGTCGCACCCCCTGCGGGTGCGTGGATTGAAACTTACCTAAACTGCGATACGTCTAAACTGCGATACGTCGCACCCCCTGCGGGTGCGTGGATTGAAACTTTGCCTGTCATGTTAACCCATCCTTTCATTCGTGTCGCACCCCCTGCGGGTGCGTGGATTGAAACCTTGTTGTTAATGTAAAGGTTATCTGCGTCACCCCGTCGCACCCCCTGCGGGTGCGTGGATTGAAACCTCTAAAAGGTCTAATACATCACCTTGGTAATGTGTCGCACCCCCTGCGGGTGCGTGGATTGAAACTTCTTCCTGGACTTTGCCATACATGCAGCCGAAGTCGCACCCCCTGCGGGTGCGTGGATTGAAACGACAATGAGACACTCGCCATGAAGCCTTAGAGCGTCGCACCCCCTGCGGGTGCGTGGATTGAAACTTACCTAAACTGCGATACGTCTAAACTGCGATACGTCGCACCCCCTGCGGGTGCGTGGATTGAAACCATGAGCAGAGGTAAACCTGCTTTCAGGCACTCCAGTCGCACCCCCTGCGGGTGCGTGGATTGAAACGTCTGACATAATATGTGACTCAATCCAGATAACGTC
>JAGXSM010000163.1 GCA_018333725.1 Melioribacter sp.
TGCTAATGCAGATAGATGTTGTAATTGAGAATAAAGAGAACTTTATAATGTATTTTTTTTCGATTAGTTTTTATAAAGAAAATAGAAGTTTCGATACTGCTGGATAATTTTAATCCTTGTGTATTTAAGAAAGCATACATTCAGATTTCGCGGAATAATTCTAAATTAAAAAGAACGAGTACAGATGCTATATGTATAATATAAACTGGAAGGTTTAATAAAATGATTAACAGTAGATCCCGATTAAAATCATGTGGAATTAAGAAATCTCGAACATTCCTATATTTACTAATACTATTAATTAATGCTATTGATATAAATGGACAAAAGCAATTACCTCATTATAATCCTGATACAGATACGTTATATTCAAAATGCGGAGAAAGTATTTCTGAGGAGAATAAAGTTTCCATTACAAATAATGATTACCTGACGCCTGCGATAGAAACTTTTGGTGCAAATATTTTTGTATTTATGCTTAATAAATATGCACTAGGCAATCCAAGCTGGACGAAAATTTCCCTAAAAACATTAAAAAATAATCTTTCGCATGGTTTTGTGTGGGATTCCGATGGTTTTGAAATGAATCTATTATTTCATCCTTATAGCGGTGCACTTTCATTTACAGCTGCACGTTCAAGCGGACTGAGCTTCTGGAACTCAGTTATATTTCCATTTGCGGGAAGTTTAATGTGGGAGCTTGCTATGGAATCAGAACTTCCTTCAAGTAACGATTTAATAAACACGTCGACAAGCGGAATTGTTATTGGAGAAATCTCCTTCCGTGTATCATCCCTTTTCTTAGATGATAATTCAACAGGAGGCGAAAGATTTGTACGTGAATTAGCAGCAGGAATACTTTCACCCATGCATGGGCTTAATAGACTTTTAAGCGGAAAAAGTTGGCGCATAGGAAGAAGCCAGTCAAGACAAGAATTCTCAACTTCACTTTCGGGAGGTATGTTAGGTTTGTTTCTAGATGGGAATATTTATCAAAAACACCCGCACGGATTTATAGGTTTTCAGATGAATTATGGAAACCCTTTTTCTAACTCTTCCTTAAGTGAGCCATTCGATTATTTTAGATTAAACGTCGGGATCGGATTTTCAACACATAATACAATTATTGATTTAGCCGGAACCGGTTTATTATGGGGAAAAAATATTAAACTATTTAAAAACGACAAGAGTTTATTCGGGATTTTCAAAAATTTTGATTTTTTAAACACAGCAATTTACAGAGTGGGTTTTACAAGTGTGGGTGCAGGGCTCATAACAAAAATACCTATTTCAAATAAAGCCGCACTCACAACAACCGTTTCAACTTCAGCGATACTAATGGGAGGAATCGATTCGCCCTATGCAGAGCCCCTTCGTCGAGATTATAATTATGGATCGGGTCTTAATGGAAAGATAGAAATTATTTTGATGCATAATGAATTTGGGAAAGTGTACGTCGCATACGACCAGTCATGGATTTATGTAATAAGCGGAGCAAAGGGGAATGAATATGTGGGAGTTGGAATAGCCGGCACCCAAATCAGATTAAATTCATTTTTAAGCTGGGCTTTGGAGTATTTAAACTATTACCATATC
Organism: Melioribacter sp.; assembly: GCA_018333725.1. Taxonomy (GTDB): domain Bacteria; phylum Bacteroidota; class Ignavibacteria; order Ignavibacteriales; family Melioribacteraceae; genus DSXH01. The sequence goes on from JAGXSM010000163.1 coordinate 1,597, forward strand.
GGATCATATTTTGAACATCCCACTTTACGCCGAAATAATTTTGCGATAAGAACTTTACTTGTTGCCGAATTTTAGAATACCAGGAAGTTGAAATCATATTTTTAAAGATGAATAACCAGCAGAAAAGTACTTTTATTGATTATAAAGAAAATTGTATAAATGAAAACTTAGGATCATCATTAAGATAAATGAGAGGATCAAATGGTAACATTAGATAAAGAAGTGAAGTTGTTAAAAATGGTTCTCATTCTATTATTGCTAAACAGTGCGTCAATAATTAAAGGACAAGTAATTAACGGTAAAGATAAAGCGGAGCTAAACGAAAAAGATATTAGGGTAGGATTGGCTCTAAGCGGTGGAGGCGCAAGGGGAATAGCACACATTGGAGTAATTATAGCTTTTGAAGAAGAGGGAATTCCCATCGATTATATTGCCGGAACGAGTATGGGAAGTATTGTGGGAGGACTCAAGGCTGCCGGGTACAGCGGAAAGGATCAAAAAGAGATTGTCCATCAGATTGATTGGGAAGGAATCTTCAATGAAAAGCCAGAACCGAGTTCTGAATTAATAAGCAAAAGATACGGCGAGATGGAATCTATTGTCACTCTGCGATTTAAGTTTTGGGATCTCTTTATTCCTTTTGGTTTAATGAATGGACAAAGAATCAATGATGAGTTATTTAAATATACAGCAAAAGCAAATTATGCGGCAAAATTTGATTTTGATAGTCTCACAATTCCTTATAGGCCAATTGTAGTTGACATATCTACAGGAGAAATAGTTGCAATAAATAAAGGGAATCTTGCACAAGCAATACGCGGAAGCATGTCAATCCCCTTTCTATTTCATCCGGCAAAAATAAATGGCAGATACATGGTAGATGGCGGAGTACTAAATGTAATTCCAACCGATATAGTAAAAGAAATGGGTGCAGATATAATAATTGGAGTTGATTTAGAAGGACTTTTCCCATTGGGTAAAGAGCCAACAAATTTAATGGAGATTGCAGATCATACAATCGACATAATGATTCGTGAATTAAAACAGAAAAATATTGCGCTTGCTGATGTTTTAATTGAACCTAATCTAGGAATGCATTCGTCAACAGATTATAGCGGACTGGATTCTTTAATTGCACTTGGATACAGTGCAGCAAAAAGCAAAATGGGAGAAATAAAAAAAATAATTCCTCGTGAATTACTAATGAGGAAGAAGCCTACGCGCAAACTTGATTTAACGCTATTAGAAAAATCAATAATTGGAGAGATAAATGTTATAGGTAATGAATATCTTTTTTCTGAAGCAATTATGGATGATTTTTCGCTTTCAGCTGGAGAAGAATTCAATCTAGATAAAGCAATCGAGAGTACAAAAAATATTTACGCATCAAATCTCTTTAACAATGTCTGGCTGGAACTTGACACCCTGGCAAATGGAAAATTGAAGGTGAATATAAACGTCATAGAAAAATATCCGAGAACAATTGGGTTTGGAGTTAATTACAGAGAAGATGAGGGGGTAAGCAGTTTTATCCAGATAATACACTTCAATTTGTTTGGATGGGGAGAAAGACTGATGCCATCATTCCGAATAGGAAAGTTGCGAACAAAGGTAGGTTTTGAAATGGCTAATGATCGGTTCTTTGGCACACCGTTAACATTTCATAATGGAATTTATTATGAAAGCGAGTATCCATATTTATATAATTCTGCCGGTGATCAATATGATCAGACGGATTTCAAACGATTTGTAGGACTATTTTCTACAGGAGTTCAACAATTCAGGAAGATTCTTGTTTCGGGAGGATTGAGGTGGGAAAGAATATGGTATAAGAATAGTCGAAACAACGACACAGGTTATAAAAACAAGAGCAACTTATTTATTTTCGGCAAAATGAATATAGATAACACCGACAATCGTTATCTACCCACAAAGGGAATAAGATTTGTGATGGAAGGAGAAACAATATTAAACTATGAAAAGAACACTCGACCATTTTCGAAATTGAGTGCTGAATTGGGAGGAGTTTTCTCTTTGCCATTCAGTCAAAGAATAAAGCCATTTGTTAAAATAGGTACATCAAACGAAAAATTACCGGTCTACGAAAAATTTAGAATCGGCGGACCATTGATTATGCCCGGGTATAAGAGAGAGGAATTATGGGGAAATCACTATGCAATTTTTGGTTTTACATATCTTATAGAAACTATAAAGAAAATAAATTTCCAGTTTAATTTTACATATGGCAATGTTTTTGACATGTATGGCGATTTCAGGTGGGACAATTTAATAATCGGAATTTCCGCAGGTGTTGTAACCATCTCACCAATTGGACCGATTTCATTCTTGTATGGGAGGAACGAACTTGGAAGAGATCAAGTATATTTATCTGTCGGGTATGATTTCTAATTTCAAAAAAACTTGTTTGATCAAGCTAATTGATAAACTAGACCGTAGTCGCAACTTATATTTTGGGTTGCAATTTTGGAATTCTAATTTCACTTACCTTGAGTTCTTCCGATTAAACTTAGTTAAGCGCATCTTATTTACGATTTATGAATCTAATGACTTACAAATCAAAAAAAGGAAACCCTAGTGAATAATAAATCATCTTCTGGTATTCAAATATTTTTTTTATTAATAATAATGATGATCAGTATTATAGCAGGTCATACAAGAGCACAAAGTACTCAGGGCATAATCTCCGGTGAAGTAAGAGACGCAGCTACGAAACAACCGCTTCCCGGTGCCAACATTATAATTGTTGGGACAAACATTGGTGCGGCTAGTAATGAAATTGGATATTACGTTATTAAAAATGTACCCCCGGGTAAATATATTATAAAGGCTTCAATGATTGGTTATGAGCCCTCAGCTTTTACAGATTTGATTGTTAATCCCAATAGAAATCATTCAGTAATGTTCGAACTTCACCCTGCAATTATGGAAATGAGCGAGGTCAATGTTACAGCGGATTATTTTTCTAAACCAGTTGAAAACACGGTTAGTTTCAGAACTATAACACCGGAAGAAATTAGGAGATCTCCCGGTTCGGCAGAAGACATTTTTAGAGTAATGCAGTCATTACCTGGAGTTGCTACAGCAGGGGCAAGAAGTGCACAGCTTATTGTAAGAGGAGGTAGCCCGGATGAAAATTTAACACTGTTAGATGGTATAGAAGTTTACAATCCAATCCATTTTGCGCGAACGGGTGAATCAATGGGAATAATAAGCATAGTTAACCCTGCCCTGCTTCAAAAAGTTGACTTTTTAACAGGTGGATTTCCAGCGAAGTACGGCGATAAAATGTCCTCAGTGTTTGATTTGAGTTTACGGGAAGGCAATAAAGAAATTTTTAATACTGATGCCAATTTAAATATTGCCGGTTTCGGAGTAATGTTAGACGGGCCAGTAATTGAAAACAGTAATATGGTATTTTCAATACGACGCGGATTTTTCGATTTGATTACATCCGCGCTAAATAGACCGGCGGCACCAAGTTATTATGATGCTGTAGGGAAAATAACTTACGCTGTAAACAAAAACAATAGAATCAGTCTTGTGGGATTTTATTATTTAGACCAAATTGAGCGAACGGGATCAACGAAAGAGAAAAATGTCACCTGGAATAGATACGATTATTTGACGCGCGATGATTATGGTGCAGCAATAGGGGTTAACTGGCGTTCATTAATAACCGAAAAAACTTTTTCATTAGTGACAGCTTCATACACAAGTAACGGTTGGAACACGTTACAAGGAACCGAGTCGGAACCAACTTTAATGGGAGAAGAAATACGCGAGGATGAATTTAGTCTCAAATCAGAATTGAATTTTCAGTTATTTACAAATATTAATTTAAAGATAGGCGGACAATTTAAAATAATAAACTCGAACAATGAGTCGTGGATCCCGGAAGATACGCTGAGAACCGGGAGGATTATTCCCGCAAATACAATTTCATATCAACCTGAAGCTACAACAAAAGGAGCTTTATTTTTACAATCCTCATTTCGAATTATTGATCCTTTGATTATTACTGCAAGTTTACGATATGATTATTTTGCACTTACGACAGAAAATAATTTCAGTCCGCGTATTTCTCTCTCATATAACTT
>JAGXSM010000164.1 GCA_018333725.1 Melioribacter sp.
CATCAACTTTTTGTTCCATGGCTTCAAGTTCCTCTTTGGATAGGTTAGAAACAAGTGTTGAAGGGTCGTTCTTATCCAATAGAAATCCTGGTTCTTCTATAAGGGAAATTACCTTATCTGCTTTGAATTCAGATTGCAACAGAGCAAGGATGTCGTCATTTTCGGAATTAATTGCAAAATTGTTTTCGTCTATAAGCGGAACACTTAATACTGGAGTATATCCGTTATTTAACAGCAGATTAAGAAGATCTTTATTAATTGATTTCGGTTTACCGGAAAAGTCCCTTAGTAAAAGAGTTTTTCCTCCTTCCCTTACTTTTATGCCGCTGTTACGTTTTCCCTGGATAGTTTTTCCGTCGAGTCCGGATAAACCAACTGCATTAATACCGTGCTGTTGACAGAGTTCGACAATTCGTTTATTCTTTAATCCGGCATATGTCATCATCATAAGGTCAATTGTAGTTTCGTCGCTAAGAACCGAATCGTAACCCGAAAGTGAAGTGACAACTTTTTTCTTGAACCCGATTTTATCTGCCAGTTCATCCCTTGCAGCATTTGCACCGTGGATAATAATTATTTTTTCATTCAGCGAAGCAATATCTGTAATTACTCCTTTTAGATTAATTGCTTTACCACCGCCGATTTTAATTAGATACATTTAATCTCCAGTAACGAGTTATTCTCTATGGGTTGCCAATTCAATTCACCTGTAAAAGGATCGGAACAGACGACAATTTCATAATCGGATTTACTAATGTGCATTGTAAAATAATCTGAATCTTCATTAAAGTGAGTATAAATATAAGCTGCATTATCATCAGCAATAATCAAATTCATTGCTCTTATATAAGCCGATCTTTTTTTAATTATTTCAGTCCCTTTTCTAATCCCTTCACCAATTCCATCGGCATCAAATCTTTTTATATAATTAAAAATTTTTTCCGCTCCTATTCTTCCATCTTCCTTAATCTTAACACCGCGTAACTCACCATTAAAAATAAATACATACTTTTCATCATAAAACGGCATATTGTTTTCAACAACAATTCCTTCATCCTTAAACGCACTTCTTGCATGAGCAATTAATCTTGTTGAGTTGCCTAATTTAGAAAAGTCATCTTCCCAGATTGGGTTTACATTCTTATAATAATTCCATTTTCCGTTTTGAATGTAAGCACAACCCCAACCATGTCCCTGAAACTCACGGCTATTTTTAGAAATCTCTGCAAACCTGGTTAAGTAATCAGTAGTATCAAACTCTTTATTTGAATTAACATATAGTAGTCGGCACATATTTTTTTCAATTAATCATAAACTAAAATAAGGCTCTTGCTCATGCTCTTGCTCTTAATTAGACGACACCTCAAAATTAAATTGGGTGCAAGCCGGGGAATTCGAGTCCGGTTCTTTCATCAAATCCATACATTAAGTTGAATGCCTGAAGAGCCTGACCGGCAGCACCTTTCATCAAATTATCAATTGCACTTATAACAACAAGTCGATTTGAAAATTCATCTTTCTTGAATCCGATATCACAATAATTTGTCCCGCTTAATAATTTCGGTTCCGGGTATCGGTAAATTCCTTCGCTCTCTTTAACGATTCTAATAAACGGTTCATTTCCATAAGCTTCGCGGTAAATTTTCCAGATCTCTTTTTCCTGAAGATCCTTCTTTAAGAATACATGGCATGTTGCAAGTAAACCGCGGACAATGTCAATTGCAGTAGCAGAGAAATGAACATTTATAATTTTACCAAACGAAAGCTCCTGTAAAATTTCTGCTGTATGTCTGTGCTGGGTAGGCATGTAGGATCTTACTACTCCGGCACGTTCGGGATGATGAGAGCCTTCATTAACTTTATTACCGCCTTCACTGCTACCGGCTTTAACTTCTATTACAGTTCTTTCTTCATCAACTAAATCGTTCTTAAAAAGCGGATAGAGCCCCAGAATACTTGCTGTTGCATTACAACCAGCACTCGAAATGTATTTTGCATTTTTCATTTCTTCGCGGTGCAGTTCTGGAATTCCATAAACAAATTCATTTAACAATTCAGGTCTTGCATGTTTATGTCCGTACCATTTTTCATATTCCGACTCACTTTTTAATCTGAAGTCGGCACTCAGGTCAATAATTCTTGGAGCTAAATTTTTGAATCGGTCAATTTGATTTTGCGAACTATTATGAGGAAGACATAAAAAGAGAAGATCGCACGGTTGTAACTCGGATGCGGAAATAAATTTTAGTGTTGTAGATTTTCTTAAGTTAGGATGAATTTTATGAACAAATTTTCCTGTATAACTTTCCGAAGTAACTTCGATAACTTCAACATTAGGATGGAAAAGAAGTAACCGGATTAATTCCCCGCCGGTGTACCCTGATCCGCCAACAATCGATACTTTAACTTTTTCCATTATTTCCCTTCAGCCACTTGTAAAATATATTCAGCCATTTTCTGAGGAATATTTACACCGGTTGTTGTAATACTGTTTTTATATTCCATTGTATAATTTACTTCGTTAACCATTAAACACTGTTCGGTTTCAAAAACATCAATAGCAACAATACCGCCACCAACAGCTTGTGCAGCACGGACAGAGATATCATTCAATTCTTCTGTAACAGGACAGTTAGTAGCAACACCGCCTCGTGCAGTATTTGTTATCCAGTGAGGAGATGTTCTATAAATTGCTGCAATACACTTATCACCAACAACAAAACTTCTGATATCTTTTCCCTTCTTTTCAACATACTTCTGAATATAGAAAATGGAATGATGATATGAGCCGAGAACTGTTTTGTGTTCAAGAATAGCTTCGGCAGCATCTTTGTCGTTAATTTTAGATAGAAGTCTGCCCCACGATCCAACAGCCGGTTTAAGAACAACCGGATAGCCCATTTCTTCAATTGCTTTAAGAGCGGACTCTTCTGTAAATGCAACTCTAACTTCCGGTTGAGAAACATTATTTTCGGCGAGAGCTACTGAAGTGAGGAGCTTATCACCGCATATAGTTGCAACATTATAAGAATTCACACATTTTATTCCGGCTGCTTCAAAGAGTTTTAAACCGTGCAAAGCGCGGGAGTGATTAATACATCTTTCTATAAGCACATCAACATCAAACTTATCTTTACCCAAATTGAATGTAATTTCACGGTCATCGATAAGAACGAGTTCAACACCTTTGATTTTAGCAAATTCATCCATCAAATATTTTTCATCTTTACGTAGCAATGAATGAAGCAATCCTATTTTCATTTAAAGATCCTCCGGGGTTCTATTAAAAAAAGATTCTATTTAGCGTAGGTCTTGTGGTGCTTAACAGCATCAACGATATGTTTCAATTCTTCCAGGTCAACAGTTCTTCCCCGCTGTCCAACTGATTTCACTTCAGCAAGAACAGACTGTTGATGATCATCATCTAAACTATTTTCATCAATTAAATTGAGTGCATATCTAAGAGATGCAATTCCCGACATATGATCGAGTGCAAAACTTCTTGCACGTCCTAAGATATCAGGATGCAGACTTTCGTAGTGCATTGGATTAATTGAAGCGGCATGCGTATGAACTCCGGCACAATGTGTAAAAGCATTTCTACCAGTAATAGGATAATTAGCCGGAATCGGAATTCCCGAATGTTTACTTACCAGATCATATAGCTCAGTAATTTTTTTAAGGTTCCATCGGTTCTCATTATAATCAACTGTAAGTGTAACTAATAATTGGGCAAGGTCTACAATGCCAGCTCTTTCACCAAGCCCTAAAGCGGCGGCATCAATAACATCAACACCGGCGCGGTAAGCATCAAGTGCATTTGCAAGAGCAAAACCTCTATCGTTATGACAATGAACTGCAATCTTAGGAAATAGCTTTCGTTGTGCCAATTCATCTTTAAGTTTCGAAATATAATCGTACATACTTCGGTCGGTTCCCGGAACCATATAACCGGTTGTATCTGCAACACTAATAATATCAGCTCCGGCTTCAACGGCAGCAGCAGCGGCTTTAACAACATTTTCGAATTGTGAACGGACAGTATCTTCAGGTGTATATCTAATCAAAAGATCGGGTTTAATATTTTTTGCATATTTAATTACATCGGTAATCTGTTTTATTGCATCATCAAGATCCTTTTTGAAAACATTTGCCAGTCTTTCATCGGAAACACAGTAAAAGATACCAATGAAACCGACACCACATTCTAAAGCGAGATCTACATCGTTCTTTAATGAACGGGAATGAGCACCAACAATTGACTTAAATCCTTTTTGTGCGATTGATTTTACTGCAGCATGGATTTCCGGGGTAACCATTGGATGACCGGCTTCAATAATATTGACACCGATTTCATCGAGTAATGATGCGATTGCGAGTTTAATGTGCTTATCGAAATAGACTCCCGGGGTTTGTTCGCCTTCTCTTAATGTTGAATCTAAAACCCAGATCAACTATTCACCCCAGTCTTCTTCTTCTTGTGGAGCTTCTTTAACTGTAGGAGGATTGAGAGATTCTACTTCTAATTCTGTTCCGCAATCGGGACACTCAATAAGTTCGCCTACAACAGTACCTTCAGGTAAATCAATCATAGCACCGCAAACCGGGCACTCTGCTTTCATTTTTTCCTTATTCCATTTTTTAAGTTTTGCAAACATATAAAACTATTTGTTTGATATCAAGATTTTTTAGTCCTGAATCGAAGATCATCGTTTAACTGAAAAATATTTTACGATTTATTTACAACGATTAATTTCCATTTCAAATCGAACGATTATATCATATTTTTTGTTACTACCTTATAATAAATTATCTGGGAAATATGGACATTACTAAATATCATAAAGAATTATTTAATCACTTCGGATATAACTTTGGATTTGTATCCGACTTACTTGAAAAATACCTGGAAGATCAAAATTCGGTTTCCGATTACTGGAAAAATTATTTCGATCAATTAACCGGCAGCAGTAAATCGAATAACCGCAGCGAACCGGAAAATTCCTCTACAACCAGAAA
>JAGXSM010000165.1 GCA_018333725.1 Melioribacter sp.
GTCGAGGAATGACAAGCGGTGTTTATATTTACACTCTTTCGGCTAATGGAATTGTTCAAACAAAGAAGATGCTCCTTACAAAATAATCTCGATAGTTAAAATTACACCCTCGAATGTCAGTCCGGTATTCGAGGTTTTTTTATAAGTATTTTCTAATCCAATTTTAAATCACCCTTCTATTTTGAGACGATTCTTTAAGGTGCAAACCCCTATTATGACCTGAAACAGAATTTAATTTCTGGCACACTTTTAAGTATAATATTTGGGCGAATTTTAATAACTTTGTTTCCATAATAGACAAAATCGACACTGATTAATGAACCGAGCTTTTCTATCAACATTTTTAGTATTAATACTAATAGCCCAGCCAAATTTTTCTCAACCGCAAAGAGTTGATATTGAAGCATTAAGAAAATTAGCACTTTCCCATATGCAAGCAGGTAGATATGGCGAAGCTATCGATCAGTTAAACAAAATAATTTCCTCCGAACCTCAGAACCCTGAAGGATATAATCTCCGCGGTATCTGTTTCGAAAATCGCCAGCAATATTTTAATGGCCGGCTCGATTATAGACGCGCAATTGCACTCGAAACACGAGATTCTAAAAAAAGATCCGAATACGAAAATAACCTTGCACGACTTATCGGTATCTGGTATCCATTGCTCGAAAAGAAAATTAACGGTCATCAGCGCGAAATTGCAATCAATCCGAATAACCCGTTCAACTACCTTGAAATTGGTAAATCTTATATGTGGATGGAAATATGGGATAAAGCTGAACTTTGGTACGATGAATATTTAGCACGCGATGATAATGCATCCCCTGATGAAATAATCCGTTACACAGAAATATTAGCCAAGACCGGAAGCATTGTAAAAGGTGAACGAATATTAAAAAAATATGTTGAACGGTATCCGGACGATTGGAGATTGTGGAGCCGCTACGGTTATTTTACACTCTGGCTTAGTAAATATGCAATAGCAAAGAAAGCATTCGAAACCGCACTTGGTTTTAAACCTTTCTTCAAAGAAGCACAGGACGGATTAGATATTGTTAACAGGCAAGCTTACGTAAATCAGCAGGATCCACGAGCATTCGAAAGAGAATTTCCTATCGACAGATATTACCGGCTCATTAAAAGAAATCCCGCCGATATTGAAACACGATTCAAATTAGTTGATGAATTAATTGCCGCTAAAAGATACGAAGAAGCTTATCAGCAGCTTCAGTTTATCGGATTAACCAAAGCCGAGGACCCACGTTACCAGGAAAAATGGACCTTTGTTACAGAGTACAGATCAAAAACTTACCGCGAGAATTTAGATTCCGCAAAAGTAAGATTACAATTTAATCCCGGTGATAAAGAGGCATTAAAACTTGTTGCAGAATATTATGAGTACTTGCAAGAGTATGATAGTGCAATGGTAATGCTCAATCAATATTTCGATACTTATCCCGATGAGAAAGATGAACAATTGAGATTCCGTTATGCAAGAATTGCTGCATGGAGCAGAGAATTCGACAAAGCCATTGATATAACGGATAATTTATTAACCGATTACCCGAACAATCTTGATTACCAGTTATTCAGAGCACAGGTTTCTGTATGGATTAACCGCGACACACAATTAGCAAAAGAATATCTTGAAAACGTTTTAAAGTCCCGCCCAAATAATTTAGAAGCACTCATTTCTATGGGTTCATTAAAATTACTTGAACGGGATTTTCTTGCTGCACAGGAATATGCCGATAAAGCTAAAGGAATTGATCCTGCAAATGATGAAGTGATTAAATTACAGTCAAATATTGACTGGCAGAGATTGAGAGCCGAAGAAGAAAAACTTTATACTATTCTTGAAGAAGGGAGAAAAAGAGTAATGGACGAAGATTGCCCGGATGCCCTTCTTTATTACGAAGAATATCTTTCCAAAGCAGAACCTAACGTTCTGATACTGAAAGAATATGGCGATGTACTCTTCTGCGCAAAGGAATTCCAGAAAGCCTTGGATACTTATAACGAAGTGCTTAAGCAGGGATATAATTATGAAGCATCTATGCAGAGAGCAAAAGTTTATTACGCTATTGATGATACTCTTAATGCCATCAAAGAATTTAAGGCTCTTGCAAAAGAAGACTCTACTGATTTTGATGCATGGTTATACCTTGGGGATTCATACGCTAAAGCAACGGAATATGATTCAGCCCGAACTGTTTATAACATGTTATTAGATACATGGCAGCTCGATTCAACACAGGTAAGCATGGTTCAGATGCGCAAGAGTTATTTACCGCTAACCGGTTTAAGCGCAATTTTAGAAAACTTTCCCAACTATGTTGCTCTTGCACCGGCAATGCAATTTTATTCCGATAATGCCGGGTTCAGTCTGTTTTCATTAGGTTCACGGCTCGAACTTGGAATTACTAATTTCTTTTCTCTGGGAATTTCATTTACAAGAATTCAGCTAAAAGCAATTGAAAGCATTCTTGACCAGGACGTGATTAGTACCTACAACTACATCGGTAATATCCGTTACAATACATTTAAGGTGCATGGTGTAGTCCGGCTTGCAAGGGATTTGAATATGGGCGCGGGAATCGGAAGAAGCAGTGCAAGAGGATATTTATTCCGTGATGAAAAAGATGCGTTTATAAGATTTGAAAGAAGGGATACAATTTCACTTTCTCTGCAATATCAAAACTCGGATGCTGCACTAATTCTTTATTCACCTTATCTGATTGATATACGATACATGGCAAGTTTAATTAGACTGGAAGGTTATTATAAACACAGGGATGGATTAAAAGTGTCCGGTTCTTTCCAGTATATTTCTGTTAGCGATGCAAATGAAGGGAATGATCTGATCCTGAGGTTAGGAAAATATTTTTATAAAGATCTTGCCGTTGGATATGAATACTACTACACAAATTATAAATACAAAGCCCAGTATTACTATTCCCCTACAAATTTTGAATCCCACAGTATATGGGTAGATAACGAACTTGAAAGGAAGAAGGATTTAAGAGTAACTCTTGGCGGTAAATTGGGAATAATTCCGAGGAATAAAATCCTGGTATTGGGTGCTTACCTCGATACTTTTTATCAACCCTCCCGCAATTTATTATTCTCGGGTAGAATAATTGCTCAGAGTACTTCGCGCGATGAATCGAGTTATAGAAGTTTTGCCGCTCAACTTTCTGTTTATTGGACAATATTCTAATTGATCTGCAATTCATATGAAAAAAGTTTCTACTCAATTATTTTTTCTATTCCTGTTCGCTCAATCAATTAATGCTCAGGAAATTAAATTAATAGGGATAGCCGAACCGGGTGGATTATTAATTGGAACCGGGAAAAATATCTCAGCTGTTTATTTGAATGATTCACGGCTTAAAGTTGATAAGAACGGAATGTTTGTTATGGGTTTTGATCGCGATGCTGCCGGAACTCAATACTTGAAAGTTGAATTCGAAAACGGTAAGAAGGAAACAAAAAAAATTCAATTGCCAAAAAGAAAGTATGTTATACAGAAACTGAAAATTGCCGAGAAATTTGTTAATCCGCCACCCGAGGAATTGGAGAGGATTGAGATTGAAAGTAAATATATGAAAGAAGCCCGTTCAAAGGTTGGTAATATCGATTCAATATTATTCCGAAAAGGATTTATAAAACCGGCAGAAGGAAGAATATCGAGTGTGTTCGGTAGTCAAAGAATATTAAACAGTGTCCCTAAAAATCCGCACAACGGAATAGACATTGCCGCTCCAGAAGGAACTCCGGTTCTTGCAACATCGGATGGAATAGTAATTATAGCCGGAGAAGATTTTTATTACAACGGGAATTTTATTCTTTTAGATCATGGATTGGGGCTTTCGAGTATTTACCTTCACCTTAGTAAACTAAACGTAAAAACCGGCGACAAAGTAACAAAGGGTCAGAAAATTGGCGAAGTCGGCTCTACAGGTCGGTCAACTTCTGCACATCTACATTGGGGAGTTCAGTGGTACGGAAATCGTATAGACCCGATGAGTCTGCTAAATATTTCTTTCTAAAAACTAATCTATTGTAAAAGTAATTTATAATTTAATAGACCGCGGATGACACGGATTATTCGGATTTACACGTATAAAAAGCAAAGGTAATCTTTCTATATTAAAATCTGCGCCAATCATTTTATTAATCAGTTTAATCCGCGTTCTATTTTTAAAAGAATAGATTACCTTTGCTTCGTGCTCCATCTATATTAGCTTAATCCCGCCGAATGAATAGCATTAAACAATAATTTAAACGTTCCAAAAGTCCAATGTCTGTTCTGCACTTTGAATCCGAATAGAATAACATGACCATTTTTTTGTTTAACATCAACAACAGCGGCGCGCTTAAATAAATAATCCTCGCCAAGTAAAAACCCCGATTTCAACAATTCCTTATCCGGGAATCTGACGACAATGCTTCTATCAAATTTACCGAACGGTGTTGAAGTAGAGAATGCAATCTTATCGCTTACATATCCCATACTCTCCTCTTCCATTCCGTAACCGATTGGTTGAGTGTTATCAACATTTATCCTCAGCAATGAACCGGGACAAAAGAAGTCATCATTCCTCAGATTCTTCAATGTATTATTAACCCTAAGCCCCAGATCCTCAATTGCGAAATTACATGCCTGACCAATTGTAAGAAGGCAGCCTCCATCCTTCTCAACAAAAATTTTAAGGTTCTCTAGTCCAATCTTACCAAGTCCGCTATCATATTCAGCCGGTCTTGGTCTTGAAAACCTTGCGGCATCACCGCTCGGTTTACCACTCTTAATCAAGTCTCCATTCATATCGGGAATTATAATTACATCAAATTTTTGTTTAAGCTTTTTATCCTTGAAATCTTTGTTGTGCATAATAACAAAGTTAAACTCATAATTCTCCAAAGCTAATCTCGTCCAACCTTCGTCCATGTTTGCAGTCCATGGCTGATAAAGTCCAACATTTCGTTTCTTAATCTCTTGTATCTTTTCCTTTTCAATCTGGTCAACAACTTCAAATTGGAGATGTAGTTCCTCTGCCGCTTTCTTAACTACCTCTTTCGATTTGTTATTTGCATCAACAATAACTGAACCCTGGTTATAATTTTTTCCATTCACATTCATTTTCTCAGTATTCCAGTAAACGGGAATATTTGCCTTATGAAGCCGGTTAATAAGAGTAGAGTTTACATTCAAACCGGATTTTGCAATAAAATATTTTCCATCATTTTCACACACAACACCCGTAGGATATTGGGGATCATTCAATTTAATCGAAGCGACCTCAAACGGTTTATCAACCTGAAAACTTTTTACTCCCATTAAATACGGTAAAGTCCACCCCGCAACATCATAAGGAACAATTGGAGATTCAGTACGTGATTTTCTTAAGTCCGGATATCGTTGTTCTTCCATTAAGTCCTTAGCATATCGGCCGTTTGGCTGAGCCAGATAAATTATATAACTGTTAGCGGGATAAATAATATTATCTACAATAAATTCTTTTTCGCTGAAGTTAACTTCGACTGCACCTTCCTGAAGTATCTCAATCATTTTGGAAGTTGTAACCGGGTCATTCTGATCGCGCGGAATTACATACGCAAATGGTTTTTCTTTTTTCCCTTTCTCAACCGCTTCTTTAGCCATTCTATAATAGTTACTCAAAATTTCATTTTTGTGTTGAGAAGAAATTTTTATCAAAGCTTCAGTTAATGCGAGTTCATAGTTTACAATATCGCGCAGCCGCCACCAACCACCGCGCCATGGATTAGGATAATTGGTTCTTATATCATACGTAGTAATTTCGCTGGTGGCTCTTACTTCCGAAGGATCAATAAAAACAGGACTTGCAACATTAACACTTGCCATTTCCGATAAAAGCGAAATTTGATTATGCCACATTCCGCAATCGCTCGCCGGTCCCTCCCACCATCCTTCAAATAGGGCATGGCTAATAACCCCATTGTAACCCTGTTTTTCCAGATCGAGAGCGGTGTAACTTCCAATTAATCCGGCCCATCGCCAGATAAGAGGATTTACATTAGGATTGATAGGATCTTTATACGGCACTACAAATAAACGTGCGCCGTTGTTACCCATCTGATGCTCATCAAGCCAGATCTGCGGAAGCCAATCGTGGAATGCAACCTTAACTACATTTTTGGTTTCCTGAAGATTGAACATAAACCAGTCACGGTTATTATCGTGTCCGGCATAAGTTTGATAAAGCCACGGCATTTGTGCGCCATCGTATTCGGTGTTTAATGTTTTGTTGTACCAGTCAACAACCATAGTAGTACCATCAGGATTAATTGACGGCATCAGAATAAAAATGACATCGTTCAAGGAATTAATAACTTCCTGTGAAGCTTTGCCAGTTATTAAATTGTAAGCAAGCTCCATCGACATTTGTGCTGAAGCAATTTCCGTTGAGTGAATATTACAGGTAACCAGTACAATTGTCTTCCCTTCTTTAACAAGTGGTTCGGCTTCTGCATCGGAGGTTATACGCGGATCGGAAAGTTTTTTTATTATGTCCCGGTATTTGTCGACATTGCGGATATTTTCCTCGGAGCTAATAACAGCCATGAACATATCGCGCTTCTGAGAAGTCTTGCCGATTTCCTTATAAATAATCTGTTTGGAAATTTCAGCAAGATGCTTAAAATATTTTTGAATTGTTTCGTAATCAGCAATTTTATAATCAGCACCAACTTTATATCCCAGAAATTCTTCGGGTGATTTTAATTGCTGTGAAAAAATAAATGATGAAACGGTAAGAAGAAGTATTAGGGAACGTTTTAACATATAATACCTCGATGAAGTTTTTTAGATTTATTTGTGCTCAAATTATGAAATCAATTAATGAAAGGACACAAATATTTTTGAAGAGACTATTTAAGTGAATTAACAACTATAAGAGTTCAAGAATGGAATCGCATACTTGAACGCCGCACTCAAGTAATACTTTTTTATTCTGGTGTCCGCTTGCCAGTAAGATACAATCGGCACCTATTTCCGATGCGACTTCAAAATCGTGAACGGTATCGCCAATCAAAAGTGTTTCCCCTTTGCCATTGCCAAGTCGCTTCATAAGGTCTTTGCCAAGGTGCATTTTACTCGCAGCATAAATATTATCGAGTCCGACCACATGAGTAAAATATTTTTTCAGCCCGTAATGCTCTACTAATTCATCGAGAGTATGCTGTGAGTATGCTGAAAGTATCGACTGACCGATTCCTGCGTTCTCGATTTTATTGAGAAGGTCTGTTACCCCTTCATAAAGATTGCATTCAAATTTTCTGCGCTCGTATTCATCCATCCATATTTTCCCCAGTTTCTCGAAAGATTCATTTTCAAAATTGAAACCGAGTGCTGCATAATAATTTTTTACAGGGATAGTGAATACCTCCCGGTATCTGTTGATGTCAATTTCAGGAAGCGCGCGGGATTGTGCAAGCCAGTTTATCAATTCAACACAAAGATTTACATCCTTAAGAATTGTACCGTTCCAGTCCCAGATTATATGTTTGTATTTTTCTATCACGGGTGCAAATTTATTGGATAATTCTTAGAGAACAAAATTATTGACAGCAACAAAGAACTTTCATTATTGTGTTTAAGAGCAATTTTATCTGGAATTAAATTAAGATTTACCCAGTAGAAGCAAATTAGTTATTGCACTAATAAATTCTATTTGATAAGTTATTGTTGGTTAGAAACTGAAATTCCCTTTCCGGTAAATAAGTCCATAACAATATTATATAGATATATCCTTACCAAAAAACAGGATTCTGTTGTGGGCACCAGTAACCAAAAATTTCATATCTTTTTTCAAAACTCCAAAGAATTTATAGACGAGACCGGCATGAAAGTAAAATATTTATTCGGTTTATTAGCTCTATTATTTCCGCTTCAAGCAATCGCACAGAATTTATCTGTGCAGGGAGCTGTCTACAATAAAATTGCTTTTACAAGATCACAGACACAATCCGATTGGGACATTTGGACTATGAACCGCGATGGATCCGGTGAAATCAAACTTGCCGATAATACATATCGGGATACAAACCCCCATTTTAATCCGCAAGGAACAAAAATTGTTTTTGCACGGATTACAAGTCAGCAGCCAATGCAAAGCGATATCTTTGTAATGGATTCTGATGGAAATAACGAAACAAATCTTACCGATATTAGTGCCTTAACACAACCATGCGTAGGACCTCACTTTTCATGGGACGGTACTAAGATTTCATTCGACGTAACCACAAGCCC
>JAGXSM010000166.1 GCA_018333725.1 Melioribacter sp.
GATTTACAACTTATACACAGGGCGGTTGGGGAAGTCCTTCTAATAGCGGTCCCGGTCAAATTAGAGATATGTATTTTGATAATGTTTTCCCTTCGGGATTAGTTGTTGGTTCTACTTATAAGATTACACTTACTTCCGCTGCAGCGGTTAAAAACTTTTTACCACAAGGCGGAACCGCCGGGGCATTAACACAGAATTACACAAATCCAACAGCAACATCTATCAGTGTTCTTGCCGGACAGGTAGTTGCTCTAAAATTAAATGTTAATTATGATGCGGCTGGATATATCGGAAGCAATGCTACTCCTCTTGGTAATCTGGTTATTAAGAGCGGACCTTTCACAGGATATACAGTTAATCAATTTTTAGCTTTAGCAGAGTTAGCTCTTGGCGGCGGCAGTTTAAGCGGTTTTACATTTAGCGAAATTAATGACGCAGCAACAAAGATTAATGAAAACTTTAACGAAGGAGCAGATAAAGGATACCTGGATTGTAATGAAAACGTTAAAGCATCTATCGGCGATAGAGTATGGGAAGATTTGAATAAAAATGGAATTCAAGATAACGGCGAACCCGGAGTATCCGGAGTAACAGTTAAGTTGTATGACTGCAACAATAACTTAATCGGAACAAAAACAACCGATGCAAACGGTTTTTATCTCTTCGATAATTTAGTTCCCGGCGATTATTATGTTCAATTCATTCTTCCTTCCGGATATACATTTACAACCAAAGATGCCGGAAGCGATGACGCAAAAGATTCTGATGCAAACACAACCACAGGAAAAACAATTTGTACAACTTTAACACCCGGCGAAAACGATTTAACATGGGATGCCGGTTTAATTAAAGAAGATTGCAAGAATAAAATTGGTGATTTTGTATGGCACGATGCAGACGCAGACGGAATTCAAGATGCTAACGAAATAGGAATACCAGGCGTAGCAGTTGAATTACTCGACTCTCAGAATAATGTTCTTCTAACAACAACTACAAACACAAATGGATATTATGAATTCAACAACGTACTTAATGGCACTTACAAAGTAAGAATAGCCGCAAGCAACTTTGTAGCCGGCGGAGTATTGGTCGGATCACAAAGCGAAAAATGGTTCTTAACATTCAAGGATAAAGGAACAAACGACGCAAAAGATAGCGACGGCGACTTAACAAACAGAACAGCAAGCGTAACAGTAAATTGCAACGACGACCTAACAATTGATTTCGGATTCTTCAAAGTTTGTGTTGATCTACAAAAATCCGGCCCAGCATCTATTAACGTAGGCGAAAAAATAACTTATTCATTTACAGTAACAAATTGCGGCGATATTCTCCTTTCCGGCGGTGCAAATGTTTACGATCCTATGTTAATGCCGGCTGGCGATCATAAAATAAAATATTTGAAACTCTATCCCGGTCAGAGCGAAACATTCACTTATGAATATACAACCGACGAAACAGATTGCGGTAACTTAACAAACAACGCATGGGTAATTGGTCATCCGGAATTAACAGGATATAATTTTGGTACTAATACTGTTCGCGATGACGACAGCCATACAGTTAATGTTATCTGTCAGCCAAAGCAAGCAGATCTTGAAGTAAAGAAAACAGCAAGCAAAACTCCGGTTCAGTGCGGCGAAACATTCTTCTACACAATTACAGTTAAGAATAATGGTCCCGATAAGTCACAGGGTATAGTTCTCTACGATTTATTACCGGTAGGCGCAATTTATCAATCGCACTCAACATCACAGGGATTATATAACTACACAACAGGATTCTGGGGAGTTGGAGATCTTAACAGCGGCGCAACAGCCACCTTAACAATAAATGTTAAAGCTGATTGCGATCAGGTTAACAACGGAACCTTTGATCTTGGTATAGCAAAAGATTTTAACCTCTTCGTAATTAAAGACGTTAATCAGCCATCATCCGATACACAGGGCAAAGCAGCAATCGGCGGTAATGCTTCGTTTGCAAATTACAGTGTTGGTGATCAGCTGCCGAATAACAGCGGCGACGTATTAATAGTTGGCGGTCACTTACAATTCTCGAGCGGTGCGGTTTATAACGGAAACGTTGTTTACGGAAACACTACAAACCTGCCAATTTCTGCAGTTAGTGTTGAAGGAACAATTGAACAGGGCAACCCGATTAATTTTGCAGCAGCAGAAGCATTCTTATTAAACCTTTCTGCAACATTAAGCGGTTATACAACCAACGGAACAACCACAATGCAGTGGGGCGGATTGAACCTTACCGGCACTGATCCTTTCTTGAATGTATTCTCTGTTAACGGATCGGATTTATCTAATGCAAATAATGTCAGCATTACAGTTCCAAACGGTTCTGTAGTTCTTGTAAATGTAAACGGAACATCAATCACATGGACCGGCGGATTAACAGTAAACGGTACTTCAATTGGTAATGTCCTCTATAACTTCTATCAGGCAACATCAATTACAATTCAGGGAATTGATATTCGCGGATCCGTTCTTGCACCAAAAGCACATGTTAACTTTGTTGCCGGTGTAATTAACGGTCAGATGATTTGTAAATCATTAGAAGGTATGGGACAAATGAACTTAGCTCCTTTCAATGGAAATATTCCATACGAAAAGGAAGTTATCAACAATGCATCTATTCACTCAGTAATAACAGTAGATCCAAATCCGAACAATAACTCTGCAAGCGTAAAAGTTCTATTCAGTAATACAAGCACCGGAAACAATAATGGAAACGGAAATGGAAACGACTGGCAGCAGGTTAATGGTTTTGGAAGCGGAGAAATTGTTTACTCATTAATCTACAACAACGGTAAAATTTATGCAGGAACATGGGGCGGAAAGATTTATCTATCTACAAATAATGGTTTGAACTGGACAAGAATAAATAATAATATGACTGTTGGATTCATCTGGGCATTAACTGCAAGCAACGGATATATCTTTGCAGCAACTGAAATGGGTGTTTACAAATACAACGGTTCAACATGGACTCTTACATCATTAACAGGAATGGACGTTCACGCTCTTACAGTTAGCAATGGAATTATCTATGCAGGAACATGGGGATTCGGAGTTTACAAATCTGCAGATAACGGATCTACCTGGACACCTGCAAATAACGGTTTAGGATACTTTACAACAGTTCAGTCATTAACAACAAAAGGAACAGCATTATTCTGCGGTACAGTAGGCGGCGGAGTATTCAAATCAATTAATGGCGGCGCTAACTGGACACCGGTTACTGTTGGCAATAATATGATCTGGGCTCTTGGCGCAACATCTACAGCAGTATTTGCTTCTTCTTACGGCGACGGTCTCTACCGCTCACTGGATAACGGTTCAACATGGACAAAGCTTGATCTTAATGTTCAGTTCATTTACTCAATAGCAGTTGACGGATCAGGAAAAATATATGTAGCATCATGGGCAAGCGGTGTATTCGAATCTTCTGATAACGGAAACACATGGACATCTCTT
Organism: Melioribacter sp.; assembly: GCA_018333725.1. GTDB lineage: Bacteria > Bacteroidota > Ignavibacteria > Ignavibacteriales > Melioribacteraceae > DSXH01. Next base: position 3,489 of record JAGXSM010000166.1, read on the forward strand.
GGAATGGGCGGATTTGGAGTTAGCTCTGTAATGGTTAGTCCAAATAATGATGGTGTTATGGTTGGAACAAAAGACGGTAAGATCTATATGTCCAAAGGACAGGGATTAACAAGCGTTGATGATAACTCTGAATTACCGACAACAATTGAATTAAGTCAGAACTATCCTAACCCGTTCAACCCAACAACAACAATTCAATTCGCACTACCGGAAACAGGTAAGTTCAACCTTAAGGTTTACAACATACTTGGTCAGGAAGTAGTTACTTTGATGGATGGCGAAATGAATGCAGGAATTCATAAAGTAAATTTTGATGCAAGCAAATTGGCATCTGGAGTATATGTTTACAGATTGGTTGGTAACAACGTAAACATCAGCAAGAAGATGATATTGATGAAGTAATTAAATTACATAGTGGTCGGGCAAGCTCTCGACCCAAGGGTATGTGTGTAAAGAAGCCCCGGCAGATTTGTCGGGGCTTTTTGTTTCCTTCCGGCTAATACAAATAAAATGAAATTCCGGTATTACAAATTCAATTGACTTTTAAAAAACTAAGTGTAGATTTGAAGTGAGAATATAACGGATTATATCTGAACCTCCGTAAATTAAATATTACCAAGCAGCTTCTCAGTTTCTCTCTCTTATACGTGCAGCAAATAACCGGCATACCCGTAATACTCCTCAAAATAATTTAATAACAAAAAGAGGGGGAAAGATGAAAGAGACATAAACACTAGAACCAGCAATTAAATTACCTTCCAAGTTGGTTTTGGGAGAGGGATAATTTTTTGGATATAAACGGAAAATTTTATGCAAACAAGAAAATTAATTTTATTAATAGAACTAATAGCAGTTTTGGATCTGGTCGGGCAACAAAAATACCCACAAGCCCCTGAAATATGGAGTAAACCCCAAAAGATAGATGCAGTTTATAAATGGGCGGGATTTGTCGCTGATTTAACAGTTACTGCAGATGGTAGGAAAATTTATTTTGGCGGTGGCGGAATAGTAATGTCAGAATTATCAGATACCGGGTGGACACAGCCAAAACGTCTTGGTAACCAGATAAACATAAACAATTTTGTAAGAGCTCCAAGTATCTCTCCTAGCGGAAAGCGAATATTTTTTACGTGGATGTTCGGATCTGTCTGGCAATTATATTATTCTGACTGGGATGAAACAAAACAAGATTGGGGAGAAGCAAAGTATACCGGCAAAGAAATAAATGAAAGCGAAACAGAAGGCCTGTATTCAATTAATGGATGTTGTGCCCTAAATGATACAACCATTGTATTTTTGAGGGGGTCAACTGCTTTTATTGCAGAATGGGTTAGCAATCAGAATAAATGGACGAATGTAAGAGGATTTCCTGTTACAGGATTATATTTTGATGGGGGGTGGGGATTATATGTTTCACCTTCAAAAAACAAAGTGTATAATACAACTCCTCAGCAAGACACTAACATTTTGGGATTGCCAGTCTATAAAGAAGATCTAGATGTTCATTATAAGAATCCTTCTTATCCAAGTGGGTATAGCATTCCTTTTATACTAAATATTAGTTATCAAGCGGATACTCTTTATTTTAATGGAGAATATCAGGATAGATTTCAGGCGTATCCAGCGTTAACTGCAGATGGTAAGACTTTATTTTTCGTTGCAAATTATCATGGACATAGAACAGTATATGTATCTCATATGCTCATAGACGAGAATGGCATTCCTGTTTCTGTTGCCCACAATCAGCCATTAATTACATCTAGTTTTAAGTTGTATCCACCCTACCCGAATCCATTTAATTCAATGACAACAATTGATTTTGAATTAGATAGAGAATGCAGAGTATCTATAATAATTTATGATACTCTGGGGCAGAAAGTAAAAGAATTATTTTCTGGAATTAAAAGAGCTGGATTACACAGCTTAGTATTTGATGCAACATTTTTAACAAGCGGAGTCTATCTTGTGGCGTTAGACACACCACTTGGATATACAGTAAAAAAAGTGACTTATTTAAAATAAAAATTAGGGGGAATTATGAAACTTTTAAAATGCTTTTTGTTATTTTCAGTTATTTCATGTTTAACAAGTTTTGGACAATCAAACGATTTCAATTGTTGGTTACAAGGCCAGCCAAACCTAAATCAAACCAATTTACTCGGTAAGACAACAACACTAATTCAAGGTAATGTTAAAATGGCTGTAATCTTATGCGTTGAACAAGGACAAAATAAAACAGTACAAATAAGTTCTTATTTGAATTTACTTAAACAAAGAACAGAAGCATTTTTTCAACAAGCATCAAATTATAATTATTTAGTTGAATTAAATTTCTTAACTGAAAGCGAAGATCCAATAAATGGCACTGCAAATGTGTATGAGTTAAATGGCATGCTAATCCCAGATCCTGGTTATGGGCCGAATTTTGTGATGCAACCGGCATTATTTCAAGATTTGTTTCAAAGAGTAGATTCTAGATATAACTTTGGCAATTACGATCAGAATAACGATGGAGTTGTTGACTTTTTAGCTCTTATTGTTATTAGATTTTCGCCCGGTGTGTCAAATGGAACAACTGGATTGCCTGGATGTGATATTAATAATTATTGGATTCAAACAAACGATGATTGGATTGTAAACGGACAAGTAATGGGCAAAATCAGAGTAAATGGATTAGGTTCTCAACTGCCATGTAAATCAATACAACAAAGAAAATTTAATGGTGACCAAGTTGATCTTACTCTTTCAATTTTTACACATGAACTTGGACATGCTTTATTCAATTTCACAGATATTTCAACAGCGTGGACAGTATCAACCGGTGACGATGCACTTGGCGATTTTTGTAATATGAGCAAATCAATAAATTTTGGTAACAGACCATCAATGTATAATCCTATCTTAAGGTTACAAAGTGGTTGGTTAAATTCAACTGCATTATCATCGGGTGAAAAAACATTTAATGATTTATTAAGAACTAGCTTAATATACTCTTATGTAATCCCCTCTGGCAATAATATTACAGAGCCCGGTCAAGCATTATATTTTACATTTCACGACAAATCATCCGGCAGTTATTTTGAAGAAAGTTGGCCTATTCCTACAGATAATAATTTAAACTCGAGAGGTATTATGATTTGGAACCACATAGCTTCTATTAACCAGTGGACGTATTCTATGTGGTACCATAAACCAATTGATATCGTTGCTGCGCATGGCAAGTGGAGGTGGGATTTGAGTGATACTGTAAGAAGTAATCCGGCGCTTAACCAATATGTAACAGCAAGAAATCTTTATATTCCAGATCCAGCTAAAGGAATGGATAGTCTAGAAGCAAGATATTCTTATGTAAAATTACGTTGGAATGGATCTGGTTGGCTGGAAGAAGGAGTATATCAAGATAAAAGAAGGGGCAGTTCATCCTGTTTTTTTGATCCCATAAATCCCAAGGAGTTCGCTTTTTATTCCAATCCTAACAGTAACTGGTATTTAAATAGTGCAGTTGACAATTTTAGTAAGACAGTTTCTTCTAATTTTAAAATGAACAATTTGAGAGTTGAAAATGGTCTAACCAAGGCAAATTTTATTTTTGGTTCTAATGCAAATGTCATCTCTCAAAGCACGTCCTTAGTTAAAGGGAATTGGTATTTTGACCAGAGTATAACTATTAATCCCGGTGTTGTGCTCACTATTGAGCCAGGTACAACTTTCTTTTTTAGCCCTGGTGCTTCTTTAATAGTCAACGGCACACTAAACGCAGTAGGTAACTCGACTAACAGAATAACATTCACGCGTAGCGGCACATCGGGAACATGGGGCGGAATAGTTGTTAATTCAGGTGCGTATGCATATATCCAATATTACGATATAAATTACGCTTCTACCGGTATCAGTAATAATAGCAACCGATCAATGGTTACAGACTGCCAGATAAACAACAGCGATTACTATGGAATCAGTATTTACAATTCACAGCCTACTCTTTAGAGAAACAAGATAATAAATTCACCATCGGGCGGAGCATTCGGAATTTTCTGTAATTACTATGGGTATCCTTTTGTTAAAGATAATTTAATAAAGGGTTATGGAACATCAGGGGTTTATTGTGTAGATCATTCGGGTGTATATTGGCTGAACAGTACAGCAAATAATGTAATCAAAACAAATCAGAACGGACTTTACCTTAACAACTATTCGAACGCATACCTTGGTAATAATCCCTATAACGGACAGAACAGTATCTACTCAAATACGGGTTACGATGTAAAAGCAATAAGCAACAGCATCGCTTATGTACAAAACACATGGTGGGGCGTATATCCACCTAACGCATCTAAATTTTATAACGACGGAAACTCAACAATCGATAGAACAAATCCCCTTACCTACGATCCCAATAACAGTTTGAACCTGTATGTATCTAACGAAACCGGTAATAATAATCTTAATTCACCAACACTAAATATTCTATCATCGGAAAATGATGACAAAAAAGAGATAGAAGAACAACTGGATCTATTTAAGAAGAACGGATCGAACAAGGATGGGATGGAGGCATTGCAGAAGATAGAACGGTTATTTACGCAATATGCGCGTATGGATTTTTCTGATTTTTCTAAGAAAGAACTAAGACCCCTGATAAAAGAAAAAGACCGGCTTTACCCGTTATTACTTGAGTTGGAAATGCATCAAATGTTAATTAACGGTAATCTAAAAGAAGCTTTCGTTATAAATGATCAATTGGAGAAAGAGATAAATGATAAAACAGCTAATAAGCTGGCATTATTTAGAAAAGGATTTATATACCTGTTAGAGAACGATAAAACCGCGGCAGAAAAAGCATTTATTGAATTTATATCAAAATACCCTGAAGATGAGTTGACCACAATAGTAAATTACGCATTGGGAGATAAAAATAGTTTGAATAAAGCTGTCGTCAAAAATCAGGAAGAGAAAACAGTTTCTGAAGGTTTTGTTTTAGAGGATTGTTATCCAAACCCATTTAATCCGTCAACAACAATCCGTTATCAGATTCCACAAGATGGACATATCAGCTTAAAGGTATATGATATGCTTGGAAGAGAAGTAGCCCAGCTTGTAAATGAAGTAAAGAGAGCCGGAGAATACACGGTCAGCTTTGATGGAAGCAAATTATCATCAGGTGTTTACATCTATAAGTTGATTAGTAACAACGTAAATATCAGTAAGAAGATGATATTGATGAAGTAATTAAATTACATAGTGGTCGGGCAAGCTCTCGACCCAAGGGT
>JAGXSM010000167.1 GCA_018333725.1 Melioribacter sp.
GTCTGGTATCCCGGAGCCGAACCGGGTGGCGGTGGATATATTGTTCAACGTATGCTGGCAGCAAAGAATGAAAAACACGCAATGGGGGCTACTCTCTTTTTCAATTTTGCACATTATGCTTTACGTCCTTGGCCATGGATTCTTGTCGCACTTTCTTCAATCATTGTTTTTCCGAATCTCGAAGCCATTCAGCATGCATTCCCAAATGTAGATCCGAGAATTATACGGCACGATATGGCGTATCCTGCAATGCTGACTCATTTACCAAGCGGAATTTTAGGCGTCGTAACCGCATCCCTTATTGCCGCTTACATGTCCACAATGTCTACAAGCATGAATTGGGGTTCATCATATGTAGTAAATGATTTTTATAAGAGATTTTTAAAACCAGACGCGCCTGAAAAGGAACTTGTACTTGTTGGCAGAATTTCTACTGTTCTAATGATGGTTCTTGCAAGTATGTTTGCACTTCTAATGCAAAGTGCCTTAAGCGCATTTAATATTCTTTTACAGATTGGTGCTGGAACCGGATTACTTTTTATACTTAGATGGTTCTGGTGGAGAATAAATGCATTCAGTGAAATTGTTGCAATGGTTGTTTCCTTTCTGGTTGCACTCTTTTTTCTAATTCTATCCAATTATCATAATTCTCAGATAGAGAGTTTGATTGCATCGGGAATGGATCGCGTTGCAGCTATTCAACAAGTCGGTCCGTTGAAAACTTATGAAGAACTAATTATTGGTGTTATTATTACAACTGCTGCATGGGTAATTGCAACATTTGTAACCAGACCTACAAAGACTGAAAAGCTGATAAGTTTTTACAAGCTTGTTCATCCCGGAGGAATTGGATGGAAAAAAATTACCGACATTATGAAATCTGAAAATCCTAATTATAATCAGACTTTCAGCAAAGCTTTTATTGCCGAAGGAATACTCGGAATGATTATCGGCTGCATCGGCGTTTATAGTTTACTTTTTGCAATTGGATATTGGCTTTATTCTCAATATATACTTGCAGCTTTTCTTACAATAGTTGCTGTTATCTGCTCTATTATTATAATGAAGATATGGAATAAGTTTCATGCAGAGTAAATTTTTTATCAATACAGAAATTGAACCAGGTAAGAGAGAATGACCCCTAAAGAAAGAATGAAAGCTGCGATGGATCTTGAAGAAGTTGACAAAACTCCTTTGATGTGTCAGATGAGTATAGGACATATGTTAATGCAATTGAAAATTTCTCCTGTAGAATTCTGGTTCGATCCTATAATTTTTGCAGAAGGATTAATTGAACTTAGGAACATTTACGATTTTGATGGGATTCTTATAAGCTTGCACGGGCATGATCCTGAGTGGCGAAACAAGGTATCGAAAATCTATAGATCAACAGAAGCTGAAATTATTGAGTGGAAGAATGGCGACAAAACTTTCTGCTTGTTTAATGATCTTCCATATTATCAGTTTGCTACACCGCGAATTGACGTTGATTATACAAAATTAAGATCCGGAGATTTACCGGTTAAATTAAATTATATTCCTGTATCGCAGAATCTCCCTTTTTACATTAACAGTGATCATAAATTCGATGTAATCAATTACATTGTTAAAAAGGTTGGAAGCAATTATTCAATTCATGGAGAAATAACTTCTCCATTTGATTATTTACTTGATTATATCGGGCTTGATAACGCAATGATTGCATTGATCGATAATCCGGAAACATGTTTGATGATCATTTCCCATTTCACAACTCTTATAAGACAACTTGCAGTTGAAATGTGCGGCACCGGTATTGATGCAATAAAAATTTCATCGCCGTTTGCCGGGTCCGGATTTATATCGCCCGAAGATTACAAAACATTCGTATTACCTTTCGAAAAAGAGATAGCTCAAGCTGTCCGTTCAAAAAATATTCATATCTATACACACACATGCGGCGCAATTAACGACCGCTTGGAATTAATGTTCGAAGCTGGAATAAGCGGAATTGAATGCCTCGATCCTCCTCCGCTCGGAAATGTTGAACTTGATGATGCTGTAAAGAGAATTGGAAAAAAAGGATTTATTAAAGGGAATATAGATTCAGTCAATTTACTTTTAAATGGAACCGAACAAGAAATTATTGATGATGTTAGGAATAGAATAACTATCGGGAAAAAAGATAAAGGTTTTATTCTAAGCACAGCATGCTCAATTGCGCCATCTGTTTCAAAAGAAAAAATTCTATTATTAAAAAGAGTAATCGAAGAATTCGTGTAAATTGATCAATACGGTGAATAGAATAATTCCACAATATTTACTTGCTTAATAATAAAAATTCTTTTTCAAGTAATTTATTCGAGTTTGGTCCAGCATATACTTTAAACCTACCCGGTTCAACAACATATTTCATTTCCTGGTCATAAAATTTTAGTTGTTCCGGTTTTAGGATAAATTCAATTGATTTAGTTTCACTGGCTTTAATCATTACTTTTTGGAAATCTTTTAATTCAAGTACAGGCCTGGTGACATTTCCAATTAAGTCTCTAACATAAAGCTGAACTATTTCCTCGCCGTCATATTCACCACTGTTATGTACTTCAAGACTAACTTTCAGAGATTCATTTAATCCTATTTCAGATTTATCCAGTGATAGATTTTGATAGTCAAATTTTGTGTAGCTTAATCCATAACCAAACGGGTAAAGCGGTGAATTTTCTTCATCAATATATTTTGAAGTATAGAATGAGTTCTGATCGAACGGTCTACCAGTATTTTTATGATTATAATAGAAAGGGATCTGTCCAACAGATCTCGGAAATGTAACAGGAAGTTTTGCCGAAGATGCTTCTATTGCTTGCATTCTAGCGGAATACTTAACTAGTTCCGGGCCCCAGCTGCAAGATTCTGCTAAGGAACAGGAAAAATTGTTTTGTATCCATGAATTACATCCAATCCAAAAAGTAAAGGTATTTTTAATCGGCTCTCTTCAATCGCTATCTTTTGAATGTTCTTAGTATTTTCCGCCCCAAAGATATTTAAGAATAACCCGACTCTACCTTTTCTTATTAGATCAATATGACCTTCTTTCAGCCGGGCTGTTTTTGTTCCGGTTAATTTCCCTCCACTGAATTGAATTAATTGTCCAACTTTTTCAGTTAAATTCATTAATGAAAGAACCGAATCAACACGCTGATCAATTGTTTTTGTCTGTGATAATATTATAGTTGAAAATAGAAACAGAATTAATATTTTTTTCATTGGAACATATTTCCACATTGAAAGTTATTGCAAAATAATAAATTTAGTTTATAGATATAATAAGGGATATGAGTAGGTATACTAAAAAAGAAGCCCCGAATTAACCGGGGCTCTTTTTAGTTTAGTATGGTATGCGATTGGCTTTTGTAAGTTTTTTTCTCGGTGTTATTAGAACCGGCAAATTTATATTGAGCAATCAACCCTTTCAGGTTAAGAGTCATCTTGTTTAATTCATCTGCAGAGCTTGCAATTTGTTGAACACCGGTAGCATTTTCATTAGTAACTTTACTAATCGATTCTACATTACGGCTAATTACTTCGCTTGTAGAACTTTGTTCTTCACTGGCTGAAGCAACCTGTGCAACTATATCCTGAACTTCATTAGAGCTTTCAATAATCTGTTTTAGTGATTCACCGGCTTTGTTTGCAAGAGATTTACCGCTATCAACTTCAGAACTTCCTTCGTGCATAGATTCAACAACATTATCAGTAACACCCTGAATTTGTTTAATCATATCCGAAATTTCTTTTGTTGCTTTGGTAGTTCTTTCAGCAAGTTTACGAACTTCATCTGCAACTACTGCAAAACCTCTTCCCTGTTCACCGGCTCTTGCGGCTTCAATTGCAGCATTAAGAGCTAATAAATTAGTTTGATTTGCAATATCATCTATAACCTGAACGATTTCTCCAATTTGTTCACTGCTCTTACCGAGTGCCTGAATTTTCTCTGATGCTTTTTCAACAAACAGAGCAATATGGTTCATTCCGTTAATTGTTTTATCAACAACATTACCACCTTCGTGTGCAACTGTTCCGGCTTTCTTAGAAGCTTCTGCTGCTCTCGAGGCATTTTTGGAAGTATTCAGAATTGTTCTTGTCATTTCATCAACACTCATAGCAACTTCATTTGCCTGAACACTCTGTTCCTGTGCCCCGGCTGCCATCTGTTCGGTTGCAGAAGAAATTTGCTCGCTAATAGATGCAGTTAGATTTATCATCTCACCGATATTTGTTAGAATATCATTCAATGAATTACCGAGACTATTAATGCTATTGGCAATTAATCTATGGTCACCCTTATAATCACCTTTAACACGTGCGATAAAATTACCTTTTGCCATATCTTCAAGAACTTCAACACCTTCTTTAATAGGCATAAATAGAGCATCTAATGAAGAGTTTACACCGATAACAATTTCCTTAAATGCACCATAGAATTTATCCGGGTTACCGCGTGTTGAAACCTTACCGTTAATAATTTCATCGGTAATAAGTTTTATTTCGAATATAAGGTTGCTAAGGTTTTCGATTACTACTTCGAAACTCTTGGAAAGCATATCTTTATCCGATAGAACTTTAATTTGAATATCAAGATTGCCTTTGGAAATTTCGTTAGCAGCTTCAATTTTATTCTGTTGTCCTTCGCGCATATTTTCAAGAAGACGTGATAATTCGCCAAATTCATCTTTCGAATCAATAAAAACAGAATCTGCAAAATCACCTTCAGAAAACCGGGTAATAAATTTTTTGAATTCCTCAACTGGCTTTGTTAACATCGAAGTTATTTTAAAGAAAGAGAACAAGAATGCAACTGAACCAAGAAGCATTCCAATAAGACTTACAATTAAAGAATTATCAGCAATTGCGGATAATTCTCCTTTTAATTCATTACCTCTATTTTTTAGATACTTGTTGATTTCAGAGAAATCATTGGCTAATTTTTTTCCAACTTCTTCACCAAATGTAGAAGCAATTTCGGCAGCAAGTTCAAAGCTTCCTGTGGCAGCGGCACTGACTGTTCCATCAATCACCAGAGATTTGTAATCCGACCAATTTGCTTTAATCGATTCAAGGTATTTGCTTATTTCAGTATCCTTGTATTCTGCACTCAGTGCTTGAATATTTTCATTGATCAATTTTTTATTGTCATCAAGTAATTTCAAATTCTTGGTCATTTCACTCTGAAAACTTTCGATGGAGAATTTTAAAAGAGTGTTACTAAGAGCTTCGAACTTTTGATTTACTTCGCTAACCTTGTTAGTCGGTTCAATATACTCCGAGTTTATTTGATCTTTAATTTTGTTAATTACCGTCATCTGGTAAAGAACATTTACCACAATCAAAGTGCAAATTAGCCCAAGTACAAAAAATGAAGAACGTAACTTGGTTTTAAATTTTACATCTTTTAGTGATTTCATGTTAATCCCACTTTTATTGTAGTTTAAATTGGAAAGCCATTGCCATTTTTACTTTAACAGCTTTTCCCTGGTTTGAACCGGGTTTGAATTTGCTATCACGAAGAACGCGTTCAACTTCTTCGGAACAACCGGCATCAAGACCCTTAATTATTTTAACATCTTCAACATCGCCACCTTCGCCAACATAAATCATTGCAATTACTCTCCCTTCAATGCCGGCTTTTCTTGCCATGTTTGGATAGTTAATTTTTTTCATGAGCGCTGGCAATCCTGAAGCAGGTTCAGGCATTACTTCTGCTATTGCAAGATAATCTTCATCACCAGGTTTAAAATTGTGATTATTGTTCTCTGCAAAAACCAGATTTACAGCTAAGAAAAAAACTACAATTGAAATAAATGTTTTCATCGGGATGCCCCTCCTTATATTTATTTAGTTTATTGTTAATTAAATATTATACAACACCTTTACTGTTTAAAAATGCAGTGTAAGCTTTGTCTTCACCTTTAATATGCTGAGATAACCACTGAGTTAAAAAATTCATTACATCCAGAGAAAGAGTTTTCCTTCCGGCTTTAAACTCCTCTATAAATGAACTGACATTTTTTACAAATTGCTTGTGTTCAGCAACGTGTTTATCCTTTTGCGGATAATTATACTTTGCAAATAATTCTTCTTCGGTCTTAAAATGAACAAGTGTATAAGCCGCCATATCATTAAGAATCCCAGAAAGAGCAGCATTGGATTCTCCTTTTTTCATTGCATCATGAAGTTTGTTAATCATTTCAACTAATCTTTGATGTTGTGAATCGATGCTTCTAATGTTCACGCTTAAACCGTTATTCCATAAGATAAGACTCATAAAAAATACCTCCGGCAGTTTGGTTTTATGATTTATTATCGGATTATTCTGACTTTTGTTTAGGTAAATATTAAGGACAGATATTTGTTTTTAAGCGTTTTTGAGGGATTATTAAATTATTTAATAAGTAAACGGGAATGGCTTATCACCACTCCCGTTAAATTATCATTTAGACAGTAATAAGTTTTCCATTCTTTCTTACAGCATAACTACTATGACTTTCTTCAATTTTGAATTGAGAAATTAATTCCTGTAGATTATTTGTTAATCTATTCAGATCCTCTGCAGCTTTTGCAATCTGTTGAATTCCTGAAGCAGATTCCTGAGTTACTGAATTTATTGATTCAACGTTTTTGCTTATCTGTTCACTTGCAGAGCTTTGTTCTTCGCTTGCAGCTGCAACCTGATCAATCTGTCCGGTTACACTTTGAATGCTTGTATAGATTTCCTGTAAAACAACCTCAACTTCTTTTGTAGATTCAATACCTGTTTTAACAGATGCTTCAGCTTCAACCATGGAGCTATTAGCTTCCTTAGCTTCCTTCTGAATTGCTTTTATAGTTTCAGCAATTTCCTTTGTGGCTTTGGTTGTTCTTTCGGCTAACTTCCGTACTTCATCAGCAACAACTGCAAATCCTCTTCCCTGTTCACCGGCTCTTGCAGCTTCAATTGCAGCATTTAATGCAAGCAAGTTTGTTTGATCTGCAATGTCATCAATAACCCGGGCTATTTCTCCAATCTGATCCGTCTTGTTAGCAAGCGAAGAAATTATTTGCCCGGTTTTATTCGCCGATTCAGTAATGCGTTCCATTCCTTTCTTAGACTCATTAATTTTAGTTACACCCTTTTGTGCCTGTTCACTGGATTGCTTTGCGTTTTTAGAAGCCTCACCGGCATTACGCGTTGTTTCATAAATAGTTTTTGTCATCTCTTCGATAGCACTTGCAATTTCGTGGGTTTGAGCGCTCTGTTCCAGTGCACCAGCTGTCATCTCTTCAGATGATGAAGAGACCTGGTTAGAAGCACTTGCGGTTGCTTCTACTGCATCGTTTACACTTCTTATTAATGAAGAGAGTGATGTGCCCAGATCATTAATGCTATTCTTTATTAACTGGTGTTCACCATTATATTCACCTGTTACTCTCGCTGTTAAATCGCCAGTAGCAAATTTGCCGAGCACTACAGATCCTTCTTTAATAGGAGCAGTTAAATAGCCAAATGCAGCGCTAATACCTTCAACAATTTTTCTAAATACACCATTATGTTTTTGAGTATCAACTTTTTCGGAAAGATGCCCGTCACGTGCTGCGACTGAAAGATGGTTTGCATCATTCGATAATAAAGTTAAACTCTTCTTAATTTCTACTACCGCTTTACCTAAAGTATCATTATCAGAAAGAACCTTAACTTCAACATCTAAATTTCCCTTAGAAAATTCAGTTACTGTAGCAGCTTGCTCGTATAAACTTTCTTTCAATTTTTTTAACGAGTCGCCTAATTGACCAAATTCATCTACACGGTTAACAACTATTTCTCCGCTAACGTCTCCCAGTGCAAGTTTCTTGATGTTCTCCATGTAACGGAATAAATCCACCAATACATTCTTCTTTACCAGGTAAACAATCATGAACCAGACAAAAAGAGCTAAGCCGGTAATTAAAACAAGAGAACCAATTTTTTCGTTGAATATGGCTGCATTTGTTTTTTCCAGAGAATATTTAACGCTCAAAGTTGCGTACACATCACCTGCACTGCCTTCGTGGCAACTAACACAGGATTCATCTGCAACAAGAGGTGCAATTGAATGAAATACAGGAATGTTTTTGAATTCCTCTTCGGCAAAATAATCCTGTTTAGTTTTGACAATCTCTTTTTCCTGGGAATTCATAGTTTCAGATTTTTCTTCATTAATGATTTTTGTAGGAATTATTCGGACTTCAGCAACATTATCGAGCTTTTTAACTCTTTCAACAAAAGGCTCAACATTAGTTACACCCTCTCCCATAGAAAAGAGAATAGAGTGTTTCATAGTTTCATTAATTTCATGCGCAATTTCTTTTGCACTTTCTAGCTTGGTTGACTGGGAATAATAAATGATAAAGATCAATACTAAACCGAGGACTGCAATTAAACCGGCAGCTACCGAAAGGGATATTTTTTTAGAAACAGATTTGGATGATTTAAGTAGATCCATAGTGCCCTCAATATATTTGTTTGAATTTACTTCCTTTCCATAGTTAAAACGACTTTTTAATTTTCAGAATTAGTTTCTGTTTTATTCCTCTCTGTTTACAAAATAATTATGCCGGTAGCAGCTCCACTTCATTATTTGCGGTTAAAGTTACTTCCAGGTCAATTAATATTAATAACCTGTCTTCCAGTTTTCCAACAGCTTTAATAAATTCTGTGTTAATACCAGTTACAATTTCAGGTGGTGCTTCAAAAATATTTTCCGGAACTCTTAATACTTCAGTTACCGCGTCAACAATAAAACCGACTGTCTTTCCCTGAACATCAACGACAATAATTCTTGTATTTTTATCACGTTCCTTTCTGGCAATACCAAGTTTACATCTAAGATCGATAACAGGAATTATTTTACCTCTTAGATTAATAACCCCGTCAACAAAATCGGGTGCATTAGGAACCTTGGTAACTTGCTGCATTCTTATAATTTCCTGCACAAGCAAAATATCAATTCCGAATTCTTCATCTCCGATCATAAAACTTACGAGTTGAAGTAACTGCCCGGTTTCTTTTTTCTGAACTTCATTATTTGTCATATCTCACCTATCATATTTTGATTGATGTAATTATTGCACTCTTATTATCGAATAGAACAAATTTTTGTTAAATGGAATTATTATTTAGGAGGATATTTATATGAAAAAACTTTCTCGGCTGGGTTTAAAAGTAAAATACAAATTACGGGTAGATAAAGACTGTTTACCTACCCATATTTTGTTAACCTGTTTATAGCAATAAGATTATTCTTGATCTAATTCTTTAAGAATAGCATCGGCTACTTTAGAAAGAACTTCTTCAGTATCATAAAATTTATTGCTTAGCTTCTGCTTGATCTCTTCAAGTCTTTGTGAACCGAGTTCGGACTTTGCAATGTCTCTTGCCTGAGGAGAGATTTCAATTCTATCCTTTTTGCTAGACGAACCAGCCGAGCCGGGTTTATCGACTTTTGAAGGAGTTTGTGAAAATACGTTGTTATTGATCCCTTTTACTTGCACGATATCACCTAATATAATTTGTGATTTTTTTCTGCTTATTTATGTTAAAAAGCTGATTTTCAGTCTTTTTTAATTCTCTTCTAAACTTCTCTATAATATTATCGTAAGATTCTTCAATAAGTTTACCTTTAATTAACATTTCAGGATCATATTTAGCAATATTGATAATACCGTATTTTTTAGCCAAATCCTTCTTTATTCCCTGAATTTCGGCCATGTTATCCAGAGATAACCGGAAATTATTGCTAAAATTTTCTGTTGTAAGATTTTTTATGCACTGTTCAACAAGATTCATTAATTCTTTCATCCGGGTAGTTTTTTTCTTTAGCTCGTTCATATTATCCATTCTTTAATAAGATGATGATGAAAAATAATTCTGGTACGATAGAATTTCAGCAAGCTGCATCTGGAGATTTATATAGCGTTGTCTTAAAGCTTCTGCGTTTTTATCTAACCTGTTCTGAGCAAAAGTTATGGAGTCCGACAACGATTTAATTGTGTTATCATAATTCAACTTCGACTTTGCAATATAACCACCACTTCCCAGGTA
>JAGXSM010000168.1 GCA_018333725.1 Melioribacter sp.
TGCGGGAGTAACTCAGTTGGTAGAGTCACAGCCTTCCAAGCTGTTGGTCGCGGGTTCGAGTCCCGTCTCCCGCTCTAACAAATTTGCTGATGTAACGCGTTTGTTGAGAATCCCGTTATGCGGGAGAAAAAATCGATTGGAAGTTGATCTAAAAATTGAAATGCTGATGTAGCTCAGTTGGTAGAGCACTTCCTTGGTAAGGAAGAGGTCACCGGTTCAATCCCGGTCATCAGCTCAAGAAGATAAAATTTTAGTAAGCAGGGTAATTAAAATGGCAAAATCAAAAAATATTAGACAAATTATAGTATTGGAAAGCAGTGCCGGAACCGGGTACCGTTATTCAACAAAAAAGAATAAAAGAAATCATCCAAACCGAGTTGAATATAAAAAATACGATCCAATTGCCCGCAAACACGTAATATTTAAAGAAACTAAATAATACGTCAGTAGCTCAATTGGCAGAGCAGCGGTCTCCAAAACCGCAGGTTGGGGGTTCGAATCCCTCCTGACGTGCATAACATAATTACGGCTAAAATTATGAAAGAAAAAATAATCAATTTTGTAAATGATGTAGTCAAGGAAATGAAAAAAGTTACCTGGCCTACAAGAGATGAACTTAAAGAATCAACTTCAATTGTTATAGTAGTTTGTCTAATACTGGCAGTTTTTACTTATGTTATTGACATGACTGTAACACAAATCTTAAAGGGAATTTTTTAGTTGGAAAACGAAAAAGCAAAATGGTATGTAGTCCGAACTTTTTCCGGTCATGAAAATAAAGTGAAAACTTTAATTGAAAGTGAACTACGGGATAATGATGAACTAAAAGCGAGAATATTTGAAGTGCTTGTTCCTACTGAAAAAGTTTTTGAAGTTAAGGACGGTAAGAAAAAAACAAAAAAGAAGAATTTTTTCCCGGGTTATATTTTAGTTAATGCAGACCTGGATATTAGAGCAAAAGACTTCATATTGAATACACCTTCGGTAATGGGATTTCTTGGTTCACAGAAAAATCCGATCCCACTTCAGCATGATGAAGTAAAGAGAATTGTTGGCAGAATTTCCCAGAGTGATGAAACAGAAAGAACAGAAACTATTTTCCGCTCGGGAGATTTTGTTAAAATAATCGATGGCCCGTTCAATAATTTTTCCGGAGTTATTCAGGAAGTAAACGAAGAAAAAATGAAAATAAAAGTAATGGTATCAATATTTGGCAGAAAAACACCTGTCGAAATTGATTTCGTTCAAGCTGAATTAGAGAAATAATTAATCAGGTAAAAAAATGGCAAAGAAAGTAGAAGGATTCATTAAATTACAAATATCTGCTGGTCAGGCAAATCCATCTCCACCAGTTGGACCTGCACTTGGTCAAAAAGGTGTTAATATTATGGAGTTCTGTAAACAGTTTAATGCAAGAACTTCTGATAAACAGGGATTAATTATTCCTGTAGTGATTACTGTTTACTCCGATAAATCATTTACATTTATCACTAAAACACCACCAGCAGCAGTATTACTAAAGAAAATTGCAAAGGTAGAAAAGGGTTCCTCCGAACCAAATAAAACAAAAGTTGCAAAAGTAACAAAAGCGCAGTTGAAAGAAATTGCAACAATTAAAATGCCGGATTTGAATGCACACGATGTAGATCATGCAGTAAGTATGATTGCCGGTACAGCCCGTAGTATGGGAATAACAGTAGAAGAATAATAGATTAATAACATTTATCACTGGAATTGAATATGAAAGTAGCTAAAAGAATAAAAGCGATAAAAGATAAGGTTGATACAACCAAAGAGTATTCATTAGAGGATGCAGTAAAAATTCTAAAAGATAGTTCAAAAGTTAAATTTACTGAATCACTCGATTGTGCTATTCGCCTTGGTGTCGACCCGCGTCATGCCGATCAGATGATAAGAGGAACAGTATCATTACCACATGGTACAGGTAAAAAAGTTACTGTGCTTGTTGTTGCAAAAGGAGCTCTGGCTGAAGAAGCTTTAAAAGCTGGTGCTGATTATGCAGGTTTTGAAGAGTATATCGAAAAGATTAAAGGTGGATGGGCAGAAGTTGATGTTATTATTTCAACACCTGATGTAATGGGCGAAGTTGGAAAACTTGGTAAAGTATTGGGCCCTAAAGGATTAATGCCCAATCCCAAAAGCGGAACAGTTACGCCTGATGTTGTGAAAGCTGTTAAAGAAGTAAAAGCCGGTAAAATTGAATTTAGAGTAGAAAAAGCCGGAATCGTTCATACATCATTAGGTAAATTGAATTTCTCGGTGGATCAATTAGTTGATAACACAAGAGCATTCTTAAGTACTATTGTAAAGATGAAACCATCATCAGCAAAAGGTCAGTATATAAAGAGTGTTTTCTTATCATCAACAATGGGACCTGGATTAAGAATTACAAAAGAAGAACAATCATTATCATTAAAATAAAAATTACGCACTCATCCCGTTTGTGAGCGGGATTAATTAGTAGCTTCAAAAGCCGATTCGTTGATTATTAAATTGATTCGGGAGGAAGATGAAAAAATCAGAAAAAGTTGAATTTGTTGATAAGATCAAAGAGCTTGTAAATAATTCCTACGGAGTATTACTCGTTGATTACCGAGGTGTAACTGTTGAAGACATAAACAAACTTCGCGCAAATTTCCGTAAAGAAGGCGTTACTTACAAAGTCTTTAAAAATACTCTTTTCAAAAAAGCCCTTGAACAATTAGGGCGATATGAAAAATTCAATGAACAACTTGTTGGTATGATTGGTGTTGCATTTGTTGGCGAGAATTTTGTTGCGCCGGCAAAAATAATTAAGAAGTATTTCGACGACACCAAAAAATTCGCATTTAAAGGTTGTTATATCGACAACAATTATTATGGAGCAGATCAATTAGATACACTTGCTTCAATGCCTACAAAAGAAGAAATAATTGCTGGTATAATTGGAAGTGTAGCTTCACCTGCTTCTGGAATTGTTGGTGCAATCAATGCTGTTATCAGAGATCTCGTTAGTGTTATTGATGAGGTCGGGAAGAAAAAAGCCGCCTAAGTTTATGGAAATAAATTAATAAGTATAGGAGAAATAAAAATGTCAGAAAAAATTGCAGAAATTGTTGAAAAAATTAAAGCGCTTACATTAGTAGAAGCTGCTGAATTAAAGAAAGCTTTAGAAGATGAATTTGGTGTTACAGCAGCCGCTCCGGTTATGATGGCTGGCGCACCTGCTGCAGCTGCAGCTGCTCCAGTTGAAGAAAAAACAGAATTTGATGTTGTTCTTCAAGCTGCCGGCGCTACAAAAATTAATGTTATTAAAGTAGTTCGCGCTCATACCGGTCTTGGTTTGAAAGAAGCTAAAGATTTAGTTGATGGTGCACCAAAAACTGTTAAAGAAGCAATATCAAAAGACGAAGCTGAGAAAATTAAGAAAGAATTAGAAGAAGCTGGCGCTACTGTTCAGGTTAAGTAACTAGTAATTCTACTAATTCTTGAGAAAAATTGAAGTGGTAAGGTGAAAAATATCCTTACCACTTTCTTTCATTTTAGAAAATGAAAGAAACCTAATAAAAATATTGGAGGTTAGGTTTGGAAAAAATAAAAATTAACAAAAGTAACGGACGTATAACTTTCTCTTCAATTGTTTCTGCAATGAAAGTTCCGGACCTTTTGAATATTCAATTGGAATCTTTTGAAGATTTTCTTCAATTAAGAGTTCAACCATCGGAACGGGAAAACAAAGGATTGCAATCGGTCTTTAATCAGAACTTCCCGATTCTGGACAACAAAGAATTTTATAGATTGGATTTTATAGAATATTATATAGAGAAGCCACGTTTTTCAATTCCCGAGTGTGAAGAACGCGGACTTACATTTTCGGCTCCTCTTAAAGCAAAACTTCGATTATCTACCAAAGATGACGAGACCGGCGAATATGTTAATACCGTTGAACAGGAAGTTTACCTTGGTAACCTTCCATTTATGACAGGACGAGGAACATTTATTATTAATGGTGCCGAAAGAGTTATTGTAAACCAATTACACCGTTCTCCCGGGGTTGCATTTGCTCAAACATTACACCCTAATGGAACTCCAATTTATTCAGCCAGAATTATTCCATTTAGAGGTTCATGGGTTGAATTTGCAACGGATATTAACAATGTCCTTTATGTATATATAGATCGCCGTAAGAAATTCCCATCAACAACATTGCTTAGAGCTCTTGGTTATGAAACCGACGAACAAATTCTTGATCTATTCAACCTGATTGAAGAATTGACTGCCAAGCAATTAAATGTTGATAAACATACAGGAAGAATTGTTGCTAACGATGTTATTGATTTACAGACTGGTGAAATTTATGCTTCAAAAGATACTGAGCTGACCGAAGAAATTATTACAAATATCAAACGATCATCTGTTCAAAAAATTCAATTATTAAGTTCGGAAACAACTATTGAACAGGATCTTATTATTAATACACTCAAAAAAGATATTTCAAAAACAAAAGAAGAAGCGTTATACGCTATCTATCGTCAATTAAGATCCGGCGAAGCTCCTGATGTTGATACTGCCGTTGGATTGATTGACAAATTATTTTTTAATGATAAGAGATATGATCTTGGTGATGTTGGCCGATTCAGAATGAATGACAAACTCGGTTTGAATGTTGATGATAAGACACGTGTGTTAACTGTTGAAGATATTATTGCAATTATGAAGAATATCATTAAACTGAAAATTGGAAATGTAAGTGTTGATGATATTGACCATTTAGGTAACAGAAGAGTAAGAACCGTTGGCGAACAATTAATGCAACAATACAATGTTGGTTTGGCAAGAATGTCGCGCACAATTAAAGAACGTATGAATATGCGCGATAACGAAAATATGCAGCCGCAAGACCTTGTAAATGCAAGAACAATCAGCAGTGTTATCAATGCATTTTTTGGAACCAATCAGTTGTCTCAATTTATGGATCAGACAAATCCATTGTCTGAACTTACACATAAAAGAAGAGTATCTGCATTAGGTCCAGGTGGTTTAACACGCGAAAGAGCTGGATTCGAAGTTCGTGACGTTCACCATTCACATTATGGCCGTTTGTGTCCTATTGAAACTCCCGAAGGTCCTAATATTGGATTGATTTCTTCACTTACAATATTTACACGAGTTAATAGTTATGGATTTTTAGAGACACCATATAGAAAAGTTAAAGAAGGAAAAGTATCAAACAGTATAGATTATCTAAGTGCTGATCAGGAAGATGAATTTGTAATTGCTCAGGCAAATGCTCCTCTCGATGATCAGAACCGTTATGTCCTGGATAGAGTTAAATGTAGATTGAAAGGTGAATTCCCAGTTGTACCACCCGATGAAGTGCATTATATGGATGTTGCACCGGCACAAATAGTAAGTGCTGCTGCAGCATTAATCCCATTCCTCGAACATGATGATGCTAATAGAGCTCTTATGGGTTCGAACATGCAACGTCAAGCCGTTCCATTGTTAGTTCCAAAATCTCCATTAGTTGGAACGGGTATGGAACAAAAAATTGCAAGAGATTCACGTTCAATTATTGTTGCCGAAGATAATGGCTTTGTTGAGTATGTAGATTCTAAAATAATTATTGCTAAATATGAAGTTGATGAAAGCAGCCCTGAAGCATTAGTTAGTTTTGATGACGAGAGAAGAGTTGAATATAGTTTAACAAAATTTGCCGGAACAAATCAGGAAACTTGCTTTACTCAAAAACCTGTTGTTATAACCGGACAGAAAATTAAAAAAGGTGATGTATTAGCAGACGGACCGGCAATCGAAAAAGGAGAACTTGCTCTTGGTAGAAACGTATCTGTTGCGTTCATGCCATGGAGAGGATATAACTTTGAAGACGCAATTGTTCTTAGTGAAAGATTAGTCTCCGAAGATGTATTTACATCAATTCATATTGAAGAATTCGAATTACAGGTTCGCGAAACAAAACGCGGCGAAGAAGAACTAACACGCGACATTCCAAATGTTAGTGAAGAAGCTACCAAAGATCTTGATGAAAATGGAATTGTAAGAGAAGGTGCTGAGGTTAAAGAAGGCGATATATTAATAGGTAAAATTACTCCAAAAGGAGAAACCGATCCTACTCCGGAAGAAAAACTTCTCAAAGCAATTTTCGGCGATAAAGCTGGTGATGTTAAAGACGCATCATTAAAAGCACCTCCAGGTTTAAAAGGTATAGTAATTAAAACCCGCTTGTTCAGCCGTAAGAAAAAAGACGCTGAAGCCAAAAAACTCGAGAAGAAACATCTCGATGCTCTCGAAGCTACATTTAAGAAAAAGAGAGATGATCATTACTCTAAACTTGTAAGAAAGCTTACAAGAATTACCGAAGGGAAAACAACTTCTGGAATTAGAGATCTTGACGGCTCAGTTGTTCTTAGAAGCGGTACCTCAATAAAAGAATCTACTTTCGAAGATATTGAGGACATTACAAAACTTGATTATACAAAAGATTGGTTCGAAAGAAAAAATACAAATGAATTAATTAAACAACTCTTCTCCAATTACTTTACGATTCTTGCTGATATTGAAGAAGACTTTAAAAGAGAAAAACTCAAAATTCAGAGTGGCGATGAATTACCTCCGGGGATTACTCAATTAGCAAAAGTATATGTTGCTAAGAAGAGAAAAATTTCTGTCGGTGATAAAATGGCTGGTCGTCATGGTAACAAAGGTGTTGTTGCTAAAGTTGTTCCTGTTGAAGATATGCCTTATCACGAAGACGGAACTCCGGTAGATATAGTTCTCAATCCTCTTGGTGTACCTTCTCGTATGAACCTCGGTCAGCTTTACGAAACTGCGTTAGGTTGGGTTGGAAAACAGATAGGAGTGAAATTCGAAACTCCGATATTTGATGGTGCAACTGTAAAAGATGTTGAGGAGTGGTTAGAAAAAGCTGGTTTACCAAATGGAAGTAAAACATGGTTATACGATGGAAGAAGCGGTGAGAAATTCCATCAGAAAGTTACAACCGGTTATATATATATGATGAAATTAGGCCACATGGTTGACGACAAGATACATGCACGTTCCATTGGCCCATATTCTTTAATTACACAACAACCACTTGGTGGTAAAGCTCAGTTCGGCGGTCAAAGATTTGGTGAAATGGAAGTTTGGGCTCTCGAAGGATACGGAGCTGCCCATGTTCTTCAAGAAATCTTAACAGTTAAAAGTGATGATGTTTCCGGTAGAGCGAAGACTTACGAAGCAATTGTAAAAGGTGAAAATATTCCTGAACCGAATATCCCTGAAGCTTTTAATGTAATGATAAAAGAATTACAAGGTTTAGGCCTTGATATAAAAATTAATTAGTCAACCGTAAGATCTGTCGTTGACAGATTTTTAGGAGAAAATATAATGAGATTGAAAACACAAGAAACCAAACTGAAGCAGATAGAAAAAATCACCATTAGTCTTGCAAGTCCTGATGATATTCTTTCGAGATCACATGGTGAAGTAACTAAACCCGAAACAATCAATTACAGATCTTTCAGACCAGAGAAAGATGGATTGTTCTGCGAAAAAATATTTGGTCCTGTTAAAGATTGGGAATGTGCATGCGGTAAGTACAAAGGGATCCGTTACAAAGGTATTGTGTGCGATCGTTGCGGTGTTGAAGTTACTCTTAAAAGTGTCCGCCGTGAAAGAATGGGGCATATTTCTCTTGCTGTTCCTGTTGTTCATATCTGGTTCTTTAAAGCATTACCATCTAAAATCGGTAATATTATTGGAATGACAACAAAAGAACTTGAGAAAATTGTTTACTACGAATCCTATGTTGTTATTAATCCTGGTCCAACCGGATTAAACAAGAAAGATCTTATTTCGGAAGATCAGTATTACGAAATTGTTTCTTCGCTTCCACATGATAACGATTCATTGGATGATGATGATCCTAAAAAATTCCTTGCAAAGATTGGCGGCGATGCTGTAAAAGAGCTATTAAAACAAACTGATATCGAAATAACTTTTCAGGAATTAAAAGCTCAGTTAGCGGTTGAAACATCTCAGCAAAAAAGAAGTGATATACTTAAAAGACTCCGCGTTTTAGAAGCTTTCAGAGAATATGAAGGGAAAGTTCCTAACAAACCGGAATGGATGGTTCTTAGTGTAATACCAGTTATTCCGCCTGAACTTAGACCCCTCGTTCCTCTTGAAGGTGGAAGATTTGCAACGAGTGACTTAAACGATCTTTACAGACGTGTAATAATTCGCAATAACCGTCTTAAAAGATTAATAGATATTAAAGCTCCGGAAGTAATTCTTCGTAATGAAAAAAGAATGCTTCAGGAAGCTGTTGATGCTCTTTTCGATAATTCAAGAAGAGCTAGTGCTGTGCGAAGCGATGGAAACCGTCCGTTAAAATCTTTAAGCGATATGCTAAAAGGTAAACAGGGACGTTTCCGCCAGAACTTACTTGGTAAACGTGTTGATTATTCTGGTCGTTCTGTAATTGTTGTTGGTCCTGAATTAAAATTACATCAATGCGGATTACCTAAAGATATGGCTGTTGAATTGTTCAAACCATTTATTATTCGAAAATTAATTGAGCGAGGACATTTCAAAACAGTTAAAAGTGCAAGAAAAGCTGTTGATAGAAAAGATGCTGTTATCTGGGAAATACTGGAAAAATTGATTGATGGTCATCCGGTTATGTTAAACAGAGCACCTACATTACACCGTCTTGGTATCCAGGCATTTCAACCGATATTAATTGATGGTAAAGCAATTCAGCTTCACCCGATGGTTTGTACTGCATTCAATGCCGACTTCGACGGCGACCAGATGGCAGTTCACGTTCCTCTTTCATACGAAGCTCAGTTAGAAGCTACTGTACTTATGTTAAGCAGTCATAATATTCTTTCACCGCAAAACGGTGGACCGATAGTAGTCCCTACACAGGATATTGTTCTTGGATGTTATTATTTAACTAAAGTTAGAGCCGGTGCAAAAGGTGAAGGTAAAATTTTTAGTAGTATGGATGAAGTATTAATTGCTTACAACTCTAAGGCGGTAGATCTTCATGCAAAAATTAAAGTTAAGATTGATGATCAGTTGATCGAAACAACTGTTGGTAGGGTTATATTTAATCAAATTGTACCAAAAGGATATGGCTATATAAATGAATTGCTGGTTAAGAAAATTTTCAGTGGTTTGATTTATAAAATGTTTATGAAACTTGGCAACGAAGTAACAGCTAAGTTTTTAGATGATGTAAAAGAACTTGGTTACCGTTATGCAACAGCAGCGGGATTATCAATCAGTTTCAGTGATATGATTATTCCTGATGAAAAAGTAAAACTTATTGCTGATTCGAATAAGAAAGTGAATGGAATCTTAAATGAACATGAGCAAGGTCTTATTACTGATGCAGAAAGATATAATAAAATAATTGACGTGTGGACTTTTACCACTAATAACGTTGCAAAATCATTGATGGATCGATTAAAAACTGATCAAGCTGGATTTAACTCATTACATATGATGGTCGATTCCGGTGCAAGAGGTTCGCAAGAACAGGTTCGGCAGTTAGCAGGTATGCGTGGTTTGATGCAAAAACCTCAAAAGAGCTTAACAGGTCAATCGGGAGAAATTATTGAAAATCCTATTGTAGCTAACTTTAAAGAAGGTCTCTCGGTACTTGAATATTTTATTTCAACTCACGGTGCCCGTAAAGGATTGGCAGATACGGCTCTTAAAACTGCTGATGCCGGTTACTTAACAAGAAGATTATGCGACGTTGCTCAGGATGTTATAGTGTCCGAGCTGGATTGTGGAACTATCCGTGGTATTTATGTTACAGCATTAAAAGATGTTGAGCAGGAAAGAGAACCACTTGCAGAAAGAATAACAGGACGTACTGCGCAAGAAGATGTTTACGATCCAAGAACCGATGAACTATTAATTGAAGCTGGTGAATTAATTACAGAAGAAATTGCAGAAAAAATTGACGAAGCGTATATAGATCAAGTATATATTAGAACGGTTCTTACCTGTGAATCAAAAAGAGGTGTCTGTTCAAAATGTTATGGCAGAAATTTAACAACCGGTCAATTAGTAGAAAATGGCGAAGCAGTTGGAATTATTGCTGCTCAATCCATTGGTGAACCGGGTACACAGTTAACTCTTCGTACATTCCACTTTGGTGGTACTTCTTCTCGTATCGCAAGTCAATCGCAAGTAGAAACCAATGTTGCTGGTACAGTTA
>JAGXSM010000169.1 GCA_018333725.1 Melioribacter sp.
CAGCTATTATCAGTAATTCACTTGGTCCAGCGGGCATATCAATTGTGCATCCATCAGTATCAATGCTTACAAGAGATTTTGCCGCAGTTACATATTGATTACCGGGACCAAATATTTTATCCACCTTTTTCACTTTTTTTGTTCCATAAGCCATCACAGCAATCGCCTGTGCACCGCCAACTTTGTAAACTTCATCTATACCCAGACATTTTGCTGTATATAAAACAGCATCACTCAATTTTTCTCCATTACAAGGTGAACAGATCACTATTCTCTTGCATCCCGCAATTTTTGCCGGGATTGCTAACATAATTATAGTCGAAATCAATACTGCAGTGCCTCCGGGAATATACAATCCAACATTTTCAATAGGTGTGAATTTCCTTCCGCATAAAACTCCTTTAATAGTTTCCATGGAATAATTTCGGGGGAATTGCTTCATATGAAATTTTTCAATATTCCTTATGCTTAACCCGATTGCCTCTTTTAAGTCGCTCGATATTTTTTTCCCGGCATCAGACAATTCTTTTTTAGAGACTTTGATGGATTTACCAGTAAACCGGTCATACTTTCTTGCATATCGAATTACTGCATTATCACCATTCCGTTTTACATCACTTATTATCGGTTCAACAATTTTATAAATAGAATTATTGTCAATAGAAGGTCGTTTGAATAATTTTTCAATTTCTCTTCTATTACTTCTGTTGTAATTATAAATTTTCATAGAATTATATTCTCAATTGGTAAAAGTAATATACCAGAAGCACCGGCATCTTTTAATTGCTGATGTATCTTCCAGAACTGTTCAGATTGAATAACAGCATGAACGGCAATCATATTTTCATCTGCAAGAGGTAAAATTGTAGGACTGCTCAATGAAGGCACAATTTTTTTAATTTTATCGAGATTAGCTTTTGGTGCATTCATCATAAGATATTTAGAAGTTATCGCATTTAGAGCTGAATCGATTCTATTAAGAAGATCAATCAACTCTGTACTTTTTTTTGAATCGTGCTGAATATCTTTATTAGCAATCATTACTGACTCAAAGGAATAGACATCGAAAGATTTTTTCAATTTGTTAAACTTGAGCGTATTACCGGTCGAAACTAAGTCGAATATAAGATCGGCTACACCCAACGATGGAGCAATTTCCACCGAACCGCTTATCTCAACTATATCGGCATTAATTTTATTTTCAGCAAGGAATTTTCTAAGTAGATTTGGGAATGACGTAGCAATCCTCAATCCCTCCAGTTGGTTATATTCACCAATCTTCCTTTCCTCCGGTGCTGCAATTGCCAGATTACATTTACCATAACCGAGTTTGCGCAGAATTTGAACATCAGATTTTTTCTCGTAGAGAACATCTTCACCCACTATTCCGATATCTGCAACACCGTCATAAACATATTCAGGTATATCGTCATCTCTTAGAAATAAAATATCCAGCGAATAATTTCTGGCAGTGATGATAAGTCGTTCTGAATAATCCTCAATTTCCAATCCGCAATTTCTAAGAAGGGATAGCGACTTTTCAGTAAGTCTTCCATTCTTTTGAATAGCGAGTTTTAAGTTACCATTAAGCATAATATCTCCATAAAACAAAAAACCCCGGTAAGCGCCGGGGTTCAATTACATTAACTATATTAATTTATTTAAAGTCTACCAGCGCCTCTAAAAGGATGTTGCCAATGATGATGGTGCTGTGTATTCAGTTTTATATTCATTTTTTTCTTTAAGTTTGGTTACAAACATACAAAAATTTATTTTTCATGCAAATGATAATTTGAAGATAATATGAAATCATTTTTCGTTTCCGATCTTCACGGTAAAACGGACAGTTATACCAAGCTATTTAATTTCATAAAAAATGAAAGACCATCTCTTGTTTTGCTTGGAGGTGATTTACTTCCACATAGCTATCTACATTCCAGTTTCATTAAGGATTTTCTTGTAAAGAACCTTATTGAATTAAAATCTAAGATGCAGAATCATTATCCTAAAATTCTATTAATATTTGGCAATGATGATGCAAAATCAGAAGAAAATGATATAATAAATTATGCTTCTGATGGATTATGGGAATATATTCACTTTAAAACCGTAAGCATTAACAATTTGAGAATATCCGGTTATTCATTTACTCCTCCATCACCTTTTTTATTGAAGGATTGGGAAAAATATGATGTATCGAGATATGTTGACCTCGGTTGCATATCACCTGAAGAAGGAAAAAGAACAGTCGAAATTTCATCTGATGAAAAAAAATATTCTACTATAAAAAAAGATCTTGAAATTTTATTCGGTGAAGCAGATGTTAGTAATGATATCATATTATTTCACGGTCCTCCTCACAATTCAAAATTAGACCGTGCAGCCCTTGATGGAAAGTTTTTTGACCACATTCCACTCGATGTTAATGTAGGTAGTGTTGCAATAAGAAAATTTATTGAGACCAGGCAACCAAAGCTAACGCTTCACGGACATATACATGAATCTGCGCGATTAACCGGCAGCTGGAAAGACCGGATAGGAAACACAATCTGTTTTAGTGCAGCACATGATGGGAAGGAACTGGCACTAATAGAATTTGATACTGATAATTTATCTACCGCTAAAAGATTATTACTTTAATCTGTTTTACCTTTTAACCGTAATGGTCTGGCCGCATCTGTTACAGCACCAATTTTAGATGCATAGCTGTTTCTATTTTTAATATCTTCATCTGTTACTAAATGAATATCGAGAAGACCTTCGGATTTGTAACCGGTCCTAAGATAATTCATTTCACTAAGACATAAACTCCAGCCATCAAACCAGGATTTTAACAAATCTATATTGCATTTGTTCTTTTCAATGTGAACAATTAAATCGATATCGCTACCGGGTCCAGATACAGCATTTTTAGTACTGCCGAATACATAAATTCCTTTTACACCAAACTTATCTCCATCCAATTCAGATGCAATTTTTTCAGCCATTTTCATTCGCCATCGCCAGTGATCGCTTGTCTGATGCTCTACAATACCCTTTACTTCTCTTTCAGATTGAACATCCGAAGAAGGTTGAGTAAAGAATCCGATTGCTTCATCAATTTCCGCATTCACTGCAACTTTCAAAATATTACCACCTGTCATTTCAGAAACATCAATTACCATCACCGTATCATCCAGATAATCGTATTCGGGTACAAGCTGCGGATAGATATTATTTGATTTACTTAAAAATGTATCGTTAAATAAAACCCCATTATCATCCGGGTAAAGTGGTAAGTATCTTATATTCGCTTCAACTAAATCCTGGAAGAAGTGAGTTCCAAAAGAAAGATCCGGTACATAATTCCCTTTCTTGCGCGCAACTTCAATGAGCATTGCAGTGTTATTAATATCTGAATAGGTAACACTTACTCCAAGTTTAATATCGCCTCTGCTTCCCCATCTGCCCGGTCCCATTAGAATAAATTTCCGTTTAGGAAGAAGCTTATTTAATTTACCAACAGCTCTTCCAACAGCGAGCATTTTATTTCTATCGGAGAGCTCTGTATATTTTTGCGGATCAACATAAACCACATGAGTAATTTCAGGTACTTTTCCATTTGAAATGTGTCGATTAGCCGTAAACAATACTCTTTCAGAAGGAAGGTCTCTCGGGATATTATCTGCTGTTGTTTCACCATGAAAACTTTGCGGACGGCATTGCAATAAGTAGAAATCTACTCCGTTACTTACAAATTCTATGTCTATAGGTGTTTTCATTTTCGATTGCAGAATTTTTAAGATCGCATCCACCTTTTTGAGGAAGTCGGTTTTGTTTATCAGTCCGTCGAATGTTACAATATATTCTGTATTGGAATCCTCAATTTCGTATTTCAAAGGTTGACGAATCATATTTCCTTGCATAACAGAAAAAACATTTTCAAATGCCGGATATTTATTACCACACTCTTTGATTAGCTTACTAATAGGAATCGATTCGAACTCATTAGTCTTAAGGTTTATTACATCTATCTTCTTCGGCGAATACCGGATAAGTTCATCAGGAGAAATATTGATTTTTAATTTGGGTTGCCCCGGTGAAACCAGAACGGGATAGTCATCGCTCAAACGATCAACTGCCCTTGTACCTAAACCGGCAACAATACGCACTAATCCGTCTTCGCGTTTAATCCGCGGCGACCACCTGAATTCATTATTGCTGAATGCGACGCCCGCAAAAGCCGGTAAGAAATAATCTCCAACTTTTTCTCCAACAACTTCCTGAATCATTACACCCATTTCTTCGTGGAAATCGAGAAGACCACGTTCTGCTCTATATTCAATTGGATCGGGACTGAATGTAGAAGCATATACTTCCGCAATTGCATCCATCAACGCAGACAAACGCTGTGGTTTGGTTCCCTGATTTGCAAGGAATAAACTTTTATACTTTCCGGAAAATGCAGCACCCATTTGATCTTCAAGTAAGCTTGAGCTTCTAACTACAAGAGGATTTTCTCCAAGATCATCGAGTGCAACAGATAATCCTTTTAATATGTCCGGTGGAAATTCCGAATTCTTGAACAATTGAACAATGTGCGGATATTCAATTCTAATTTCGTCAACTTCTTTGTATTTCTGTTCGAATACTTCTTCGAGGTTATTATACTGCATGAAATAAAGAACTCCATCTGAAGTAATGAACCAGGTTTTAGGAGTTTTTATATCACGCAATAATTCAATCTGTTCACTTTCTTTTTGAAGAATATGATAGGCAAGAAAAATTCCCGCACTCTTTCCTCCTAACTTACCATGACTGCCGGGAGGAAAAATCATTTTATCAATGAGTTTGTAAAAATCAGTTAGCTTAACATATTCTTTAGCTATACTAATATATTCAAGCTGTTCCGTAAAAAATCTTCTTAACAGCGATACCCGCAATCCTTTGATTGTAGAAGGAGGAAGTTCAAACTTCTCCGGAGCCATGTGATAATATTTTCTTATTGCATCAGCAATTTCTGTAAGGGATGTATCCTGGCTTTCCACAACTTTAATTAGTGAGCTCGATTTATCTTCCTGAATCCATTTCTGAATTCTGCTTAGAATTACATCATCTGGAAGGTTTTCATCAGCCAGCCGTTGAATAGTTTCAACATACTGATCGTAATTAACAATCTTTTTTACTTTTAACGGTTTATTCTCATCTTCAGTTGAATCTTCTTCTCCAGCTCGTCTTGCAATACTCGTATGCTTCATTAGCATTTCTGCTTCTTCAACTCCCTTCCAGCATAAAAGATGAAGCATCTTTCTCATCAAACTAATAAACAAATTAGGATCTGTTTTTCGAATCATATCAAGTACAATCCGCCATTCCCCTTTAGATTTTCCCTGAACTGATTCTCTTGCAACTTTGAATTCATTAAATACAGTTTTCAGTTTTTGATGTAATATAAAGTGACCTAATCTTTCTGCAATAGTATCAAGTAATTTTTTCTCTTCTTTTAAGAATGGACCGATATGCGCCTGAGGCATATCTTCTAAATAAAACACAGAAATTGAACCAACTTTTTGTTCCTGAACTACAATATCAGAAGTGATCTGCCATTTTGTTTCTTCAAAATCGCTTGTTTGATAAAAGATGTCACCATAGATCAGTTTTGCTTTGCAGACATTTGGGAACTGCCATGCCTGGGGTATCGCATTAATAACAGTGTGAAATGCCTGACGCAAAGAAATATCGGATCGATTTAAGCTGTCTTCAATTGTATATAGACAGTTTAGTTCCTTTGCTCTTTCCTGAAGTTCTAATACTAAATTGTCTATTGGTTTCTGTTCTCTCGTCATTTTTTAATTACTCCAAGTCCCTTTCTTCCATCAACTTTTATTTTGAGAGGATTATTAAGTTTAACATGTCTTACAAATTCTGTTTCATTTACTAATGTTTGATTATTGAGCCATTCCCAATCTATTGCAAACTTACCATCATAATTTATTGAAAAATAACAAACGTTAAAACTGGATAGATTATGAAAGAAGTGAGATCCCTGACTAAGCTCAACATTAATTCCAAATAAAGTTGATTCAACAATCACTTTAGCTCCGGCAATCTGACTCCAATCAATTGGAATTCCAAGCCATGGGTCTGATGAACCCCATCTTCCAAATCCAATTAACAAATATGGATGATTCTCTTTTACAAGAATTTTATTTATTGAATCAAGTTCCAGTGCAATTTTCTGTGTAAATTTTTTATCGAATTTATCAGGATTAACGAATACAACATCACTAATATTTTCTATAATACCATTACCCATTACCCTATTGGATGCAACTAACAAGTCCTCACTTTCCAATTCCGAACTATCTATTTCAACCTCTTCGACCGAAACAACCATCGGGCGTACCTGTAAAAATCCGAAATGGAGTTTATCAGTCTTCTTATCGATTGTTACAGCGAATTCAATTTCTACGGGATTTTCTAACGCATCGGAAGAGATCTTCATAATTTTTTTTATCAAATCATTAAAACCAAAATCGTTCATATACAAGAGAGGCATAAAGTTTATTATTCTCGGTCCATCGGCACCTACACCCATTACAATTTTATTTGAGCGGGAATCGTATGTAGAAGCAGAATGAATTAATGTGTTATCGTAATCAGCTTCCTGTAAATTGTTAAGTATCAAAAACTCAGTTTCCTTTGTTGGATCGTAATCAACAAGCGTATTCATATTAACTGACCAGAAAGTAGTTTGAGTTGTATTCAGCATATCCTTGGGATCTCCGAAAGGAGGAGGCGACTTTGGATATGCCGGACAGTAGGTCCACACAATTCCGCCATCAACAATTGTTTTTCCTAATCCCAATGCAAGGTTTACAACGCCCTGCTCAGGTTTCGATTTACCTGAGGGATAAAAATTAAACGATCTTGCTACACCTGATATATGGGGATAGTAACGGAGATTTCTCGTTTGACCAACAACTTCCTGAATTATGACAGCCATTTTTTCTTCATTAACGGAATGACTTGAAACTGTGAAATAAACTTTTGATGCTTTAAAGAAAGTGGAAGCATAAACAAATTTTACTGCTTCAATAAGTTTATTGAACCGGGTATCGAGACTGGGTTGATTATTGGGAATCATTTTAGTTGCATAGATTCCGGCAAAGGGTTCATACTTTGCATCCTCAAGCATACTGGATGACCTGACGGCAAGAGGTACTTTTACTTTTTCAATTATCGTTCTAAGATCTCCCAGTATTTCAACAGGCAAATCGGCTTTCAAGAATTCATTAATAATTTTGTAGTCGGATTCTTCGTTAATTGCAAAATCGAAGAGATTATTTCTCTCCATAAATGCATCGAAGATAGATGTTCTTAGAACTACCATTTTAGGAATGTTAACTACTGCATTAGGGAATTCCTGAGGATTGATATTATTATCTATAATTTTTTTTATAAATGCCAGACCGCTTGCTTTACCGCCGAATGAACCATCGCCAATCCATGAGAAACTCTCTTCCAATTCGAAGAAACCACGTGTGAATTGTGGAAGCTGAATATTTTTATTTTCGTTATCCAATCAATTCCTGTAATAAATAAAAAACCGGAAATTGATAATTCAACTTCCGGTTGCAAAATAAAAGAACTGTCTTAATTTTCAAAGAGATTAACTATTCTTATACCCATCCTCTGTCTTTACATGCCTGGGCAACACGGCTAACAGAAATAACATATGCAGCATCTCTCATATAAAGATTTCTCTTTCTTGCCAGTTCACTAACTGCTAAATAAGCAGAAGTCATTTTAACATCTAGTTTACTTAGAACTTCGTCGCGCTCCCAGTAATAATTCATATTACATTGAACCTGTTCGAAGTAGCTGCAAGTAACACCACCGGCGTTTGCAAGGAAATCCGGTATTACAAAAATTCCTCTTTCGTGAATAACTTTATCTGCTTCTGGAGTTGTAGGACCATTTGCGCCTTCAGCAATAATTTTAACACGTTTGGAAATTTTATTAACGTTATCTCCTCTAACCTGATTTTCTAAAGCGCATGGAAGCAGAATATCAACATCCTGTTCAATCCATGCTTCACCATCAAGTACTTCGTAACCAAGTTCTTTAGCTTTAACCTTATCAATTCCACCGAACTTATCTGTAATTTTAAGAAGTTCATGAAGATCAATTCCGGTTTTTCTTCTGAAGGTATAAGAACATTGATCACCCTGATCCCAGCTGGAAACACAAATAACTTTACCACCTAACTTTACATATAACTCTATAGCGTATTGAGCAACATTACCAAAACCCTGAATAGCAGCGGTTGTATCTTCCGGTCTAATTCCTAATTCTTTAAGAGCTTCTCTAACAGTAAAGATAACACCATAACCTGTAGCTTCAGTTCTTCCAAGCGATCCTCCCATTCCAACAGGTTTTCCTGTAATAAATCCGGGATATTTTGCACCGCTGATTGCTTCAAATTCATCGAGCATCCATAACATATGTTGAGCGTTAGTCATAACATCGGGAGCTGGAACATCATTAAGCGGACCAACATTCTTTGCTAATTGACGTACAAAACCCCGGCAGATATGTTCCTGTTCCTGCATACTTAAATGATGAGGGTCGCATATTACTCCACCCTTTCCACCGCCTAAAGGGATATTTACAACTGCGCATTTCCATGTCATCCACATTGCTAATGCTCTAACTGTATCAACTGTTTCCTGTGGGTGAAAACGGATTCCTCCTTTACAGGGACCGCGTGAATCATTATGCTGAACTCTGAATCCTCTAAATACTTTCGTTGTTCCATCATCCATTTTAACCGGAATACTGAAGTGATATTCGCGTAATGGATTTCTTAAAAGATGACGAGTTGCTTCTTCAAGGTTTAGAATTTCTGCAACTTTGTCGAATTGAGCTTGCGCCATTTCAAAGGGATTAAATTCTTTACTTGCCATTGATAACCTCGGACTGAATTATGTTTAAGAATCAACCTGGAGAACCAATCAGATTAACTTCCCTTGTTGTCAATCTATGGCTCGTTTACAATCCAAGTCCTAAAATTTGCACACGAAAAATAGACAGTATTGCCTTCTTAAACAAACAAAAACGGACTGAATATAATTAATCAAATTCAATTTACATCTATAAAAATAAATTACTTCAAAAAATGAATATTCGATTGATTTTTGAGCATTTCCGTAGCTTTTTCGGGTGTTAAATCCCTTTGAGGCTGAGCAAACATTTCGTAACCAACCATAAATTTTTTTATCGTTGCCGATCTAAGTAACGGAGGATAAAAATGAATGTGCCAGTGCCATTCCCGGTAATCAATTCCATCCGTAGGTGCCTGATGAATTCCCATGGAATATGGAAAAGAGGTAGAGAATAAATTATCGTATCTGGTTGTAATTTCTTTTAAAGATTCTGCTAATAAACTCTTTTCTTCTAAATCCAGTTTAAGAATATTTTGTGAATGATGTTTTGGAATAACCACTGTTTCGAATGGCCACGTAGCCCAGTACGGTACAAGTACAATAAAACTCTGATTCTCAAAAATTATTCTCTCTTTTTTCTTTTTCTCATGAATTAAATAATCGCATAGAAGGCAATATTTCTTTTTAGAAAAATATTTTTTCTGTTCTTCAGTTTCTTTTGCCGCTTCATTTGGAATTGAATATTGAGCCCATATTTGTCCATGAGGATGGGGATTACTGCATCCCATTAACTCCCCTTTGTTTTCGAAAATGGTAACATAATTTATCCGGTCGTTTTTAGAAAGTTCAGCAAATTCATTTATCCATGTATCAATAACATTGATTATACTGACATTATCTAAGCGGGCTAATGTAAGATCATGCCCTGGTGAATAACAGACTACTCTGCAAATACCGGGTTCGGATTTAGCTACAAGGAGGTCAAATTCATTTTGCTCATCAGGAGAATTATCCAGAATCATTGCACTAAAATCATTATCAAATACAAAAGTTGATTTATAAACCGGATTCTTTTTGCCACCGGCTCTTTCATTACCCGGGCATAAATAACAATCCTCTTCATATTTACTTTCCGATTTAATAATATCCGGTTCAACTTTACCTTGCCAAGGTCTCAATGTTCTATGGGGTGAAACCAAAACCCACTCACCGGTTAAAATATTTTTACGTAAATGCGGAACCGTTTCCAGTTTGTTCATATTACCTATTCTCTTTTCGTTTGGAATTAATTATAAAACTATTCTATTTTATTAATTAGTTTAACAATAATTATCTAAAAAATAATAAAAGGTATTAAGATGAAAAACATTTTTAAATTATCAATCATCATTATTCTTCTTACCTCACTTCTTCCGGCACAATCAATAAAATATCCTGTTACAAAAAAAATCGACCATACAGATAATTATCACGGAACAATAGTTTCCGATCCATACCGATGGCTGGAAGATGATCAATCATCTGAAACTAAAAAATGGGTTGAAGTACAAAATCAATTAACATTCGATTATCTTGGAAACATTCCGTTCAGGGATAAAATTAAAAGCCGGCTTACCGATCTATTCAATTACGAAAAATTCTCTGCACCAACCAGGGTTGGTGAATATTATTTTTTCTCTAAAAATGACGGGCTTCAGGAACAAAGTGTTATTTATATTCAGAAAGGTCTGGACGGTGAACCCGAAATATTTTTAGATCCCAATAAGTTTTCGAATGACGGTTCAATCAGTCTTGCCGGACTAAGTTTTTCTAAGGATTATAAATATGCTTCCTATATGATTTCCAAAGGCGGTTCGGACTGGCGCGAAATTTTTGTTATTGAAGTGGCAACTAAAAAATTACTGACCGATCATATTAAGTGGTCCAAATTTAGCGGAATGGCCTGGTATAAAGACGGATTTTATTACAGCAGATACAGCGAACCTGCACCCGGCGATGAACTTAAACAGGCGAATGAATATCAGAAATTATATTACCATAAACTCGGCACACCACAATCTGAAGATGCTTTGGTGTGGGAGGATAAAGAAAATCCGAAGAGACTATTTGGAGCGTTCGTAACAGATGATCAGAAATATTTATTGATAAATGTTGCTCAAGGTTCATCCAGCTATAATGGACTGATGTATAAGGACATTCAAAACGATGGTGGGATTAATTGGTTGTTCGATAAATTTGATGCACGCTATTCAATAATTGATAACATCGATAATAAATTACTTATACTTACTAATTATGAGGCGCCAAATAACAAATTAATCCTGGTCGATCCCTTAAACCCGGGAAAAGAAAATTGGTCAACCATCATCCCCGAATCTAAAAATGTTATTCAGGGAATTTCTATCCTGGATGAAAAATTATTAATCACTTATCTGGAAGATGCTAATAGTAAAGTTCGTGTATATAATAACACGGGTAAGTTTCTACATGAAGTAGAATTGCCAACTTTAGGTACAGTTTCTGGATTCGGAGGTAAGAAAACAGACACAGAAACTTTCTATACCTTTACTTCGTTTACTTATCCACCAACTATTTTTAAGTATGATGTAAGGAACAATAAATCGGAATTGTTCAGAAAATCGAATCTAAAATTTGATGTTACCGATTACGAAACAAAACAGATGTTTTACGAAAGCAAAGATGGGACCAAGATTCCTTTATTCATTGTACATAAAAAGGGATTAAAACTGGATGGAAATAATCCGGCATTATTATACGCATATGGTGGATTTAATATTTCAATGCAACCGGGTTTTTCAGAAGCTCGTATTCCATTACTGGAAAACAATGTTGTTTATGCAATGGCATGTTTACGTGGTGGAAGCGAATACGGAGAGGATTGGCATAAAGCCGGAATGTTAGAGAAAAAACAAAATGTATTCGACGACTTTATTGCTGCAGCTGAATGGTTAATCAAAAATAAATATACATCACCTGAAAAACTTGCAATACAAGGTGGTTCAAACGGCGGTTTGTTAGTTGGTGCAGTTGTTAACCAACGTCCAGAACTTTTTAAGGTTGCATTTCCACAAGTGGGTGTAATGGATATGTTAAGATTCCACAAATTTACAATTGGATGGGCGTGGGTATCTGAATATGGCTCGAGCGATAACCCTGATCAATTCAAATTTTTAAATGCATATTCACCATTACATAATATTAAGAAGCGCAATAATTACCCGGCAACATTAGTAACAACAGCCGATCACGATGATAGAGTTGTTCCAGCTCATTCGTTTAAATATACTGCAACACTTCAGGAAAATAATGTTGGTAAAAATCCAACTCTTATCAGGATAGAAACTAAAGTTGGACATGGTGCCGGAACAAGTACTTCTAAAACTATTGAGTTGTATGCCGATATGTGGTCATTCATGCTTTATAATATGGGAATCAACATAAACTATTGATGGGTAAATAAGTATATAGTTAATAAAATAAAGAGGTAATATGCCCGGAATTAATTTGACCGCTGCATTAAGATCCGAGTATCAGAGCTTATTCGATACTTGCAACATAAGACCTGAGAAATTATCAGAGATTGAAAAAATTATTCAAAAGATTACCAACAATAAAACCAGATATGAAAATGTTGGCGCACAATTAAGCATACCCTGGTATGTAATTGCTTCAATACATAATATGGAAAGCTCACTTAACTTTAATTGTCATTTACATAATGGCGATTCATTAACCGCAAGGACAAGAAATGTTCCGGCCGGTCGTCCGTTAACCGGTAATCCACCTTTTACATGGGAAGAGAGTGCAAGAGATTCTCTTACATTACAGCGACTTAATATCTGGAGTGATTGGTCAATACCGGGCATCCTGTATAAAATTGAAGAATATAATGGATGGGGTTATAGAAACCGTCATCCGGAAGTTTTAACTCCCTATTTATGGAGCGGATCGGTTCATTATGTCAAAGGTAAATTTGTTGCAGATGGAAGGTGGTCTGATACTGCCATTTCAAATCAAATTGGTGCTGGAGTTATAATAAGAAGACTCGTTGAAAAAAATTTGATATCATTTAACAGAATTGAAATTGAAGATTCTAATAAGCCTCTGGTTTATTATTCATCTAAGAAAATTGAGCATGGTGAAAGGTTACAGGAGTTCTTAAATCAATTCCCTGATATTTATTTATTAATTGATGGAATAATTGGCGAGAAAACTTCGGATGCTCTAAAACTTGTAACAGGTAATTACCTTTATGGTGATCCAAGAGTATAATTTTTTTCGAATATTCATACACAAATTAATAAGGATTTGGAATGATAA
Source organism: Melioribacter sp. (assembly GCA_018333725.1). Taxonomy (GTDB): domain Bacteria; phylum Bacteroidota; class Ignavibacteria; order Ignavibacteriales; family Melioribacteraceae; genus DSXH01. The sequence goes on from JAGXSM010000169.1 coordinate 13,269, forward strand.
TAAAAACTCTCAAACAACTTAGAAGAATTACTATTGGTGTTGTTGGCTTTACTGTTATTATTATTGGTTTATTTATGATCGTATTACCGGGTCCAGCATTCATTGTTATTCCTGTAGGACTTTCGATATTAGCAACGGAATTTATATGGGCTAAAAAGTTAAGGGATAAATTGAAAGATAGAATTTCTCAAATGATACCAAAGAAAAAATGAAAAAATAATTTTATTACTCACATAATTTTTGCTGAATAGGCAAAGGAGTTCAAGAATTAATTCTTAAGTTATTCCTTAAAGAACATCCTGGGAAAAATTTTAAGTAATGGAAATGCCGATTTAATTTTTTTAAAAATATTTTTATTATAGAGCAAGTTCAACAAACCTTTCATTCCCAGGTATATTTTTTCGCTGTATGGATGCCACCAGATCTGTTTTTTTGCAAATGATAACAAGTCCTTAACAATTACCATCGGTTGAGTCATCTCATCAAATCCTAATTTCCCGTGTGTTCTACCTATCCCCGATTCCTTAAATCCACCCCATGGTGTTTCTGCCAATCCATGACTCATAAGATGATCATTAATAGTCACCACACCGGCTTTAATCTGCATTGCAATTTTTTCTGCTTTCTTTTTATTTTTCGACCAGACCGAGCCAGTCAATCCTAAATAAGAATCATTTGCAAGTTTGATAGCATCCTCAATTCTATTGTATTTCATTACTCCTACCAAAGGGCCGAATGTTTCATCTTTCATAACCATCATATCATGATTTACATTAGTTAAAACTGTAGCCGGAATAAAATTCTTTCCAAGGTTTTTGGGTAATTTGGATTGAGCAAATATTTCAGCACCTTTTTCAAGTGCATCTTTTATGTGAAGGTTAACAGTATCAATTTGTTTAATTGTAGTCATACAACCCATTTGTGAATTGTAATCGTCGCCAATGTTTATGTTCAGATTATCAATTTTAGTTTTCAGGATTTCCATAAACCGGTCATAGATTATTTCATGAACATAAATTCGTTCAACACCCCCGCATGATTGCCCGGCATTTTGAAATCCAGCCCATAAAGCTCCCATTGCAGAACGATAAGGATCAGCGTCTTCACAAACAATCATCGCATCATTGCCACCTAACTCCAGACAAATAGGTGTTAAAGTTTCGGAAGCTTTCTTCATCAAATATTTTCCAACTGAAACTGATCCTGTAAAAAATAATTTATTAATACTGCTTTCTAATAAAGCATCACCGGCAATTTTTCCGGGAAGATTTACAAAGTGAAATAAATTTTTGGGAATTCCTGCATACTCAATCGCATTTTTTAATTCCAATCCAACCATTTGTGTTTCTGAAGCAGTTTTTAGAATGACAGCATTACCTGCTAATAATGCCATTACAACTTCAGAAAAAGGGATTGCAAAAGGATAATTCCATGGTGATATAATCCCGACGACACCAAAAGGGACCCTGATAATTTTTCCCCGTTTATAAATTAGAATCACATTTCCAAAACCGGTTTTTTTGGGAGCAAGAAATCTCTTTGCATTGTTGCAATAATAAGAAACAGCCATTGCCGCCGGCACTACTTCAGTAGCAATAGCTTCAATTAATGTTTTGCCATTATCCCTGGAAATTGTTTCAGCAAGTTTGTCTGTGTTATTTACAAGATATTCTCTAATTTTTTTTACAATTTTTATCCGCTTTACAATTGATAATTTAGCCCATTCTTTTTGTGCTTCGCTTGCATTCTTAACAATATCTTTCAATTCACTTACTTCAGTAAGGCGGGATCTCCCTATCTCTAAATTTATTGCGGGGTTATAACAAATGGTTTCGTTTTGATTTGTCATTTCCATTTTTTTCTCTTTTTGATTAATCAACTTTCAGACGGTATAAAATTATAAATAATTTATTAATTTAGAATGAGAATAAAAAGTTATTATTATGACACAACAGGATAAAAGCAATTACTTCAAAGGACTTCTTATACTTATAGGAAAGGACAGGAAAATTTCTGAACAGGAAAGAATCATTTTATGCCAGGTTGCCAAAATTTTGGGTTTTAACAAAGAATTTTGTGATAATGCAATTTCGGAACTACTAGATAACGAATATATAATTGAATCCCCGCTCGAATTTTCAAACCTGGAGATTGCTAAATCATTTGTTATAGATGGAATTAGAATTGCATTTTCCGACAAAGAAATTCACATCTTCGAGTTGAACTGGTTGAAAAGTGTTTCGGAAAAAAATTCTATTGACAAAGAATGGTGCATCCAGAAATACAATGATAATCAAAGCAGTAAGCATGAATCAGAAAAATTTCAGATTGAGATTTTTTTAGAGTCCGAAGACCAAACTGTTTCTTAATACTTTTCTATACTATTGTATAATATACAATTAATATTTCCAGCTTCTTTGCCTATTAGTACATACACGAAGTTCATAATCAATTGGTTATTCAATTAACCATTTTGCGGAAAGGGGGGGATTCGAACCCCCGGTCCGACGAAAGCCGGACAACGGTTTTCGAGACCGCCGCATTCAACCACTCTGCCACCTTTCCTTTTCATTTTCCTTCCAACAATCAAAAATAATAAAAATATTTTATGTTCTACTTATCAAATAGATGTTATCTTAAATTTTTTTGTCTGATTGCTAATTAATATATTTGTAATATAATTATGGAGAGGTGCAGGAGTGGTTGATCTGGCTTCCCTGGAAAGGAAGTGTACCTGTAAGGGTACCGAGGGTTCGAATCCCTCTCTCTCCTCTACTTTCGTTTTTTATTTTACAAGGATATTATGATAATTTCTGACGTTATTAAAAACAATAAGAGATTGTATTATAATTCCTCAAGTAATTTCTTCTCTATCCTAATATTTTTTTCAATTATTGCACTCAAAATTAATGCTCAAACTATAAAAGAAAATTGGGTTCCGGTAAACACGAACAATTCTAATAAAATATTTATAAACACAATCGGATTGGAAAATTTTAAAGATAATGACATCTATGTATGGATTCTGGAAGAAAATGATCCTCCAATAATAATGGAAGGAATTGATGCTAAGATTTATAAAACAAAAACTTACTTCCTATTAAATAAGTACATTAAGCGATACAGCATTTTACAAATAATTTTTTATGATGCCAAAAACAACGTGATAAAAAGTTACAACTATTCAAGAAATACAGATAACCCCGATTTTAAATATAGTTCACCGATACTCGAAGGATCGAACGTTTCGTTAGTTTTATTAAAATGTGTTGAGATAAATTCATCACCTAAAAAATAATTTATTTAAATTCTTGAATTAAATAGCTTTTCCCGCCTAAAAGATTCATCTGCCTTATGATATCATCTCTTCTGGAAATTATGTATCCACTTGGTTTAGCCGGATTTCTTTTTTTAGGATTTGGTAAAATTGCAGCAATTGTTGCTGATTCAGCTATTGTCAATTTAGAAGGACTTTTCTTAAAGTGAAAGTTCGATGCAGATGATGCACCGTAAATTCCTTTACCCATTTCAGCTATATTTAAATATGTTTCAATAATTCTCTTTTTGCTCCATAGTAATTCAAGTAATAAAGTATAGTAAGCTTCAAATCCTTTACGGATTAAATTTCTTTCAGACCATAGAAATAAATTTTTTGCTACTTGCATACTTACTGTGCTGGCTCCTCTTTTCCTCTTCCGGTATGTATTCTCCTTCATAGCTTTTTCTATTTGTTCAAAATCGAATCCGAAATGGTCAAAAAATTTCTGATCTTCAGAAGCTATTACTGCAAGTGGTAGGTAAAAAGATACATTTTCAATACTGACCGGTTTATATTTTATATCAGCCGAACTGAAAAGAGAACCAATAGGGTTTTCAATATTCTGATAAATGAAAGCTGTACTTGCCGGATCAATAACCCGGAAAACAATTGTTACTAAGACATTATATAGTATGAAGATTAGCGGAACTAATAAAATTTGTTTAACTACGCCAAAAATCCTTTTAGGCAATGATTTATCGTTCATATGTTTGTGGTAAGGTTTTAAAAATATTTTAGTAAATAAACAACCGAATAATTTTTTAGCAAAATTAAACTAATTCTATCAATTAAATGTTGTTAAATCATAGATAATTAAATAATTTTCGGACAATTAATCACATTAAATCAGGAGATACAAATGATATCAGAAAAAATGCAAAAAGCATTAAATGATCAAATTAATGCAGAATTATTTTCATCGTATTTATATCTATCAATGGCAACATATTTTGAAGCGGAAAATTGGATCGGTTTTGCCGGCTGGATGAAGAAACAATCCAGTGAAGAATACGATCATGCAATGAAATTTTTCCATTACCTTACAGAAGTTGGAAGTAGAGTAACTTTAGAAGCTCTTGAAAAACCAAAAACAGCGTGGAATTCTCCTCTCGAAGCATATGAGGAAGCACATAAACACGAGCTCTATATTACAAAGAGGATTAATGACCTTGTCTCCCTTGCCCAATCCGAAAAAGACTATGCAACGAATAATTTTTTACAATGGTTTGTTAATGAACAGGTTGAAGAGGTTTCTTCAGTTGATCAAATTGTAAATAAATTTAAGTTAGTTGGAGATAATAAAGTTGCGCTCTATATGCTCGATAAAGAATTAGGTAGCAGAGCAGGTTCATAATTGCCTAAAAAAGCGGTTAATGACCGCTTTTTTTATTTTCATAAAAGAAAATTTTTCGTTTTTTATAATTTTTTTATACATTTGGCATTAAAAATTTGGAAAAAAAGAGGAAATAATGGCTCGTAAATGTCAGGTTACTGGTGTTGGTCCGGTTAGTGGTCACAGCATTTCCCATGCTCATAATAAAAGTAAAAGAAGATTTCTACCAAATCTCCAGAAAAAGAGAATCTGGGTAAAAGAGTTGAATAAATTTGTGACTGTAAGAGTTTCGGCCAGCGCATTAAGAACTATCGCAAAAAATGGTACTTCTCAAATTGCCAAACTTGTCAAAGAGAAAAAAATTAAAGCTAGATAGTTTTACTACCCCCTTTTTGGGGGTTTTTTATTTCAGCAA
>JAGXSM010000170.1 GCA_018333725.1 Melioribacter sp.
CCAGCCGATAGCCATCGAACCATGCCAGAATGCTACAACAAAATTCTGATTATTTGCTATAAGTCTTTCGATCGATTCCTTGTTATCGATTCTTATTTTTACAGTAAATAAAAGAACATCAATTAAAAAGCCGGAAGTCTTTAATCCAAAGTACCTTAATAGATTTTTTATTGAGTTACTTAGCTTCATTTAATTGGGCTAAAATTAATTCTGCTGTCCGCTTAGATGCACCGGAGTTTCCAATCTTATTTTTTATTTCACCAAGCCGGGTTTTAATATTCTCGTAATTTGTTCTATTCGCTAAAAGCTTTTTACAAGCATCGTAAATCTTAATCCTATTAACATCGTTCTGTATAAGTTCTTCAATAACAGTTTCACCAAGTATTATATTAGTCATAGCTATGTTCTTAATTTTTACAAGCATTTTGCCTAAAAAGTATGTTATGGCATTTGTAGAATAAATTACTACAAATGGAAGTTGTAAAATTCCCGCTTCCAGTGTAGAGGTTCCGGATTTAATAATCCCGATTAACGAATGCTTCATCAAATCGTAAGTGTAACCTGAAACCAGATGATAATTATTTGATTCGGCTAAATTATTAAACAGCCTCGTATCAATATTTTCTGCACATGCAACCACTACCTGTAAATTAAAATCCTTTGCCAGATTTGCCGCAGCATCGAGTGCCGGGAGAAATAATTTTTTTATTTCATGCTTACGACTTCCGGGCATTAAAAGTAAAATCTCTTTTCCCTTTTCCAGTCCTAATTTATTATACAATTCCTCTTTCGATAAATAATTATGATTATTTATCTTTTCAACAATCGGATGGCCAACATATACGGCATCAACGCCATTTCCCTGGTATAATATTTCTTCGAAAGGGAAGACAACAATCATTTTATCAACAAGATCTTTAATTTTTTTTATTCTTCCTTTTCCCCACGCCCAGACTTGAGGTGAGATATAATAAATAATTTTTTTATTCATTCGTTTCAATTTCTTTGCTATGTTTAAATTGAAACCGGGATAATCAATAAGTACAATCGTATTTATATTTTCTGTCTTTACTTTATCAATCAAGTCCTTCTGCACTTTCTTAATAAACGGTAAATGCCGGATCACCTCAATAAATCCTAAGAACGCCATCTTTTTAATATGATACCGGGCATTCATTCCGGCAGAAATCATTCTATCACCGCCTATTCCATAAATTTCAATATCAGGCTCAATTTTTTTTATTTCTCTTATTAACGAAGCACCATGCATATCACCCGAAGCTTCTCCAGCTATTATCATCAATTTCTTATTCAATTTGTAACCCAGTATAGAATAAGTAAAATGATGGTTGTTAAGGAAATTGCCTGAAGAGTTCTTCTTTCTGAACGCAATCCCATATTTAATTTGAATGGCGGTTGTTCCAAACCCGGATTTTTATACTTTTCGAATGTCGGTATCCATCGTGGTACCTTTGAAAAATAATCCTTATACTTTTCACCAAATTTATTCTCTAAAAATTGTTCTTCGTCTCTAATAATTGTGTAATATTGAAAGAAAAAAAACAGAGCAGCAATAATTAACAGGTATGGATATAATGCCATAGACATTACACCTATTCCAATGTAAATAACCATGTTGCCGAAATAAAGTGGATTCCTTACATGAGCAAATGGACCCGATACTACTAAATAAGTTCCGCCAACACCACCACCGGTTGTGCGGGTTTCGCTTCCGGCATAAGAAACACCCCATAGACGGAAGAATTCACCTACTAATACAATTATAAATCCAACAGAGAGACTTGTTATTGTGGCTTCCTGAAATACAATCATAAGCAATAAAAAGGGGAGAGGTGAGTAACTCCTGTACTTAAATATTTTTTTCGAAAGTTCTTTCATTATCAACCTTGTATATAAATTTCTTTTCTCTTTAGTTCAGCTTGATGGCGTTTCTTAAGCCGCTTTTTTCCTTTAAGCTGTTCCAATTTTGTTGTTACATCATCAAAACTGTTGAACGGGAAATAAGTTATCCTGTTCATCTCGCAATATTTTAATAACGAATTCTTAGCGAAAATAAAATCGCAGTATTGAGCCGGACACACATCCGACCATCCGTCGCCAATGTAAACAGTGTATTCATCATCCGAACTGTAACTTAAAATGTGATTCCTTTTACAGTTTGCACATCTGTCGCATTCTTCATCGGTATGAGGGAAAACCGGAATTAATTTATTATCCTCGAAAAAATGTTTATTTGAAAAAACTTGCAGTGATAATAGATTCTCGCGTTCTAAAATCCTGTTAATGTATAAATCTAACCCATCGCTTAGAATCCTTAATTCAAATCCATTTCTCTCGCTATAATCTCTGAATTTTATAAATGTTTCGTCAATCCCGATTGAAGTTAAAAACTGTTCGAAAGTAATGAGATCGAAATTATCAATAGTATTGCACAACAACTGCCAGCTTTGCTTTGCATTTATTTTTTTATTTATCCAGTCTTCAATAATTGTTTGTGCTTTTAACGGATCGCCAAACTTTAGGAACATAGTTTCGCCAACATCTTGCTGTGTAATTGTCCCATCGAAATCAACAAATATTTTAAAAGTTTTATCGTTCATTCATTACTTAATTATTACTTTTTTCCTGTGCTTCAGGGATCTCTTCGAACCTTACACCAACAAGTTTTGAGATGCCTTCTTCCTGCATAGTAACTCCATACATTGTTTCTGCGGCTTCCATTGTTCGTTTGTTGTGAGTTACAATAATAAATTGAGTTCTATCGCTGAATTCTTTTAGCAATCTTGTAAACCTGTCGATATTGGCGTCGTCCAATGGAGCATCAACTTCGTCCAGAATACAGAAAGGACTTGGTTTAACAAGATAAATAGCAAAGAGAAGAGCTGTAGCGGTAAGTGTTTTTTCACCTCCGGATAAAAGTTCGATGGATGTAGGACGCTTACCTTTTGGTTTAGCAACAATTTCAATTTTAGCTTCCAGCGGGTCAACATTTTCTTCCAGTAATAAATCAGCTTCGTCGCCTGGATTGAACAATGTCTGGAATATATTTATAAAATTTTGTCTTATCTGTTCAAAAGTATCCAGAAATAATTTTTGCGCGGTGTCGTTAATTTCATTTATAGTTTTAATAAGATCTTTTTCAGAATCAATCAAATCATCCCGCTGCTTATGAAGAAAATCCAATCTTGATTTTTCCTCTTCGTATTCGGAGTATGCAAGTAAGTTTACAGGACCGATGTTTTTCAGCTTTTCTTTATATGAATGAACTTCTTTTGTTGTTTCCTCAAAGTTGAAGCTTTCGAGATCATCATACTGTTTAAGAGTAATCTCGATTGAATAATTTTCCTGGATATGCTCTTGAATGTTCTGTATTCTAAAATTCATTTCGTTTTCTTTTATATCCAGTGAATGAATCTGGTCTGAGACTTCCTGACGTTTATTCCGCAATTCATTGAGTTGTTTTTCAAACTTTGTGGCTTCCTCTTTAATCAGTCGTAGCTTTTCGTCAATTTCCGATTCTTCTTTTATAAGAACATTCCTGATGACAATTATATTTTCCAAAACGGTTTTAGTTGATTCAATCGCCGTTAAAAGCGAAGTGGTTTCGCCGGTATTGCTTTCTAACTCTTCTTCTCGCTTAGTAATTCCGTTCTGAATTAATTCAATATCATTTTTAGAACGGTTTATTGAATCATGGAAATTGTTTATCTGACCTTTAATTCTTTCGAGTTCAAGGCGTGCAGAATTTTGTGAGTCTATTAACTGGTTGAAATTTTTCTCGAATTCATTTAGGAAATTTTCTTCATTACTAATATTATGATCGAGAGAGGATTTGTCAGTACCAAGCTGATTCAGAATTCCGTTTATAGATTCGAGCTGCTTATGTAAGAGATTCGATTTTTCTACGAACTCCTGAATTTCTTTCTGAGAATTCTCAATCTCTTCGTTTGCTTTTTTATGTTCGAACTCTAATTGTGAAGTCTGCTTCTCTATATTAGCAATATCGTTTGCAATTAACTTCTGACTATCGCTAAGGTTTTTCAAATCAATTTTAGAAAGTTTTAATTCTGCATCGGCAATTTGTGATTTTAATTTCTCAAGCTGGGATTCGTGTTTAGGATATTCCGCTTTCAAATTTTCCAGAAGTTGTTTTCGTCCGAACAGGGTTTCATCCTGTTTTGGCATCGATCCGGCTTCAATAATCCCGTTACTTTTAATTAAGTCGCCGTCAAGAGTCACAAAGTCGAAATCACTGTATTTATTATGGAGTTGAATAGCGTCATTTAGCCCTGAAGTAATTACAACTCTTGATAAAACCTGGTGGAAATATTTTTGCCATTTAGTATCCGACTCGACAAAATCTTTTGCCCAGCCGACAAATGTAGGTTCTTTTTCAAGTTTCCTGGATTTTTTAGAAAACCTGTAAGATGAATATTTATCGAACAAAGATTTATTGTTATTGAGACCATTTTTAAGAAGGTAGAAAGAAGCTTTACCCAGGTCATTTTTCTTTAAGTAGCTGATTGCACTTTGTAATTCGTCAACAGATTCAATCAATAGATTATTCAGAACAGTTTTTAATCCCGCTTCAAGTGCAAATTTGTATTTATCCTGTGTGTTGCCAACATAAGCAAAAATATTTTTTTCCGATTGACTCCAGTCTTTGTTTTCTAACAGGATTTTTGAACCTTTTGAAATTCCCTCGAGGTTTGAAATCAGTGTTTGAATAAACTCAATCTTCTCTCTTAATCCAGTAAGAACTGCCTTCTCTTCAATCTCTTTTTCTTTTAATGAATTTAGAAGTGATTCTAATTCAGATTTTTCTTTTTCTCTTAATGCAATTTGAAGACCGGCTTCGCTTAATTTTTTTTCTGCATCGAGCTTCTCATTGTTAAGCTCTTCTATAAAACCAACAGTCTTTGCTATTCGTGTCGTAATATTTTGGATCTTCCCGTTTAACTTTTCAATGTTGGACGAGTGGGAGTCTAATTCTTTTTGAATTACTGATTTAAGATTATCCTTATCGGATATTTCTTTTATCAGATTATATCGATCATCAATTAATTGCCTTAACTCCAATTTCTTAAGATCAAGCGCGTTGCGCTTTTCTGAAATAGCACTTTCTTTTTCATTTATTTCCAGGGATTTCTGAATTTCACTATTCTTAAGTGAGTTTAATTCTTCTTCTAATGCTCTAATATTATTGTCTGTTTGAACAATTCTTTGCTTATACTCTTCAATTTCGTTAACAAGTCTGGCATGGTTTATCTTAAGTGAATTCAGCCTTTCTTCGGAAACAGAAATATTTTTTTGATTAATGTGTAATTGCTCGGTATTGGAGGATAACTCATTCCGCTTATCACTTAACTCTCTTTCAATTGTATTGATCTTTTCTCTGTAAATTATTAATTCGTTTTCAATTGTTCTTATTTCAGTATCAATTGACTCTTTGTTCAGGTTAAGATTTGAAACGTCACTTTTAATGTTTTCATTCTTTAGAGTATATAGTGCAAACTCTCTTTCGGCAAGGTCAATTTCTTTATCTCTTAAAACCGATTGAATTTGATTGTATTGATCTGCGCGTTTTGCCTGTCGTTCCAAAGACCGCACAGTTTTTTCAACTTCTGAAACTATATCATTTACACGTGTTAGGTCTGCTTTTACATCTTCAAGTTTCTTAAGAGAAAGTCTTCTTCTCAACTTATACTTATTTACACCCGCTGCTTCTTCAAATAGTCTTCTTCTTTCTTCGGCTTTGCTGCTTAGAATTGTTTCAACCATTTTTAATTCGATAACAGAATAGGCATTTGTGCCCATTCCTGTATCCATAAAAAGATTTGTTATGTCTTTGAGTCGGCAAATATTTTTATTTAACAAATATTCACTTTCGCCGGATCTAAAAATTCTGCGCGTTATAGTAATTTCGGAATATTCAGTAGGAAGAATTCCACGGTCATTTACAAGAGTAAGGGACGCTTCAGACATTCCCATCGGTTTTCTTTCGCGGGTTCCATTGAAAATTACATTCTCCATCTTGTCGCTTCTTAACGTAGTTGTTTTCTGTTCACCAAGCACCCATCTTATTGCGTCAACAATATTAGTTTTGCCGCAACCATTAGGTCCAACTATTCCGGTAATTCCGCGGTTAAAAGCGATGTTTGTTCTATTTGCAAACGACTTGAAGCCGAAAATTTCTAATTTTGATAAAAACAATTGATCCCCTTAAAAAGAGATTAAACTATATTGTTTAATTGAATTGTTTAGATAATAAAGGGTAGAATTTGTCAGTTGAAAATATGCTGCTACTCCGGTAATCAATAAAATTATGATTACAAGTCCATACAGAGAAACTGTTAGTTTGCGTACTTCAAATAGTACGTGTATTCCTTTAAATATCCTTTGTAAAATCCATAACCAGAATAATAGAACTACTATAATTAGTATTGAATTATAAGTGCTGATTGCCAAAATTTTATATAAAATTAGTTCAACTGGAAGTAAAATTGTAAAAGGAAGTAATCCCCATATTATCATAAAGAAGATACTGCTTAACTGAACCTTGGTTTTAATCAAGAAGGATGCTGCTTTTATAATTATACTTAGAAAAACAATTTTTAGAATTACCAATAGAAATATAATGATGAAACCTTTCTCGGGGTTCCATGCCAGAGAACTAAAACCTTTTATTATAGATGATTCTCCGAATGAGAGCAGAAGCTTTTCAACGAGAATGTTTGTTCTTAAATAATAAAATAAAATTGTAAAGAAGAGAGAAATAGAACCGGATTCAACAATAAGTAAAATAAATGTGTGAACACCCGAAATAATTCTTTGATCTCTAATATCTGAATAAAAATTAAATGGGCGGAAAAAAGCTCTGCTGCACTCGTCGCGGAATTTTCTGCTTGTATTAATTAATAGAGCCATTAATATTGAGAGACCAAGAGCAATTAAAATGAAAATTAATTTGTTCTCATCTTTTCCGTTACCGATCGGGATAGTTACCTTATCTTTATTATTTAACTTAGCAACAATCACTTTATAGATAAGGTTATTAGAAGTGGGGGTGTTATTAAAAATTCCAAGTTGATAGTTTACTTCATTACCGCCATATAAGGATTTAAAATCGCCGTTATAATTGTATAAAGTATTAATGAAGAAACCGGCTAAATTATTGTTACGGGTTACATCAATAATCTGTCCGAAATATTTTGCCTTTGCTTCGGTAGAGTTCTTCAATAAGTATCCGCCGGAAATTCCATAGTAATTAGGGTAATTTACTTCTGATAGGAAGTAATTACTTTTATTTGTTTCATTACTTAAAATTTCCAATGCCTCAGTTAATTTATCGGGTGGTGTTGAATAAATCTCTATTCCAATTAAATCTAATCCATCAATTTTTTCTTTTTGAATTCCAACAAATGAGCCATACGTGATTATTCCTGTCCCATTATTATTTGTAAGGATGTTGGAAATATAATCCTCTGTTAAAGTTGAATTTGCCAGAAATGAGCTTCCAATTCCCCAAAATATAGCTGTTGAAAATATTCTATATGATTCAATCATTTCATTGAACCGGCTAAGGGTTCTTGTTCTAAATTCTGCATCAGTTAATAATTCTTCCGGTACAGAGTTTAGAGGTAATTCTACTAAAGCTATTAATCCTAATCGATTGCATAAATTTATTGCATCCGGATTCGGGTAAGCTTTAGCAAACCGAATTGAATTAAAACCGGTACTTTTTATAAAAGTAAAATCTCTTTTTAATTTTTCTAAATAACCGTTTTTTATTATTTCGCTCTCATTAACTATGTAGGTTATTCCTTTAAGGGAAAATGAATTGTTATTAAAAAATAATTTTTGATTTTTATTTTCAATTCGGAATAATGAAAGCGTTTTTTCTGCCTTATCAATAATTTGTTTGTTTGCCAAAAGTGAAAGTTCGGCTTTATAAATATTTGGAGTTTCCGTCGACCAGAGAGTGGGATTGGTGATATTAAATTTAAGTAATTGTTCTAATTGTTTTGTATTTGAAAATGTTAATGGGAAATCATAAGAAAAACTATTTCCGGTAAAATTTTGAGGAATCAATTTTAGATTTATTAATACTCCATCTTTACCAGTCATTTCTTTATTTAACATGTCAATATTTTCTATCGCAACTTTAATTTCTCCACTTGCAGAAGAGAGACTAGGATCGAGTAAGTAATTAATTTTGAACTGAGAAAAATGGGTTCTGGGTAATACTTTAATAAATATATTTCTATAAATTCCGGTAGATTTTTTGGGGAATAAAAATCTTTGCTTTAATGGGATCGTCTTTTTAGAGTCTAAGCTGTTATCAATTCTAAAAATAATTTTATTTGGTAAATCGGCTTTGAGCAGGTCAAAGGGTAATTCTATTTCGAATGGGATTTCTCCAATTGATCTTTTAAAAATATTGTATCCATTCAAGAAAATTTCAGTAGAGTAATTGATTCCACCCCACAATAATTTTATTACAGAATTATTTATTTCATCATCGGATAAATTAATTTCATTTTCAAAATAGAGTGATTCAGCTCCATCCCAGGTACAAGGGATATTTACTTTAACATAATTCTTATCATCGGGGTTAAGATAAACCTTCCAGCCTTTATTCAGATCAATCAATTTACCATGATGATGAGGCTTAATTGTTGAATCTGATGGAAAAGGGGGAAGCGATTTAACCTTAATTTGCGCAGAAATCGAAAAAGGTAAGAGGTTAATTAAAAGAAAGAGAATCTTTAATTTTTTTGCCATTTTATGGTGAATTATCCAAATAAACCCTTAAATATACTAAAAAACCGAGGGCATATCAATTGAAGAATGCTATAAATTCACCCAAAATCAATGTTTTTACAATTTTATTCAGCGGATTCAACAATTTTAATAAAAGAATCCGATTTTAAGCAAGCGCCACCTACTAACGCACCATCAATATCAGGCTGAGACATCAATTCATTGGCATTTTCCGGTTTTACACTTCCACCATATTGAATTATAGTATTATCTGATAGGTAAGTTGAATATTCCCTTTGTAAAAGATCTCTGATAAATTTGTGAACTTCCTGAGCCTGATTAGGAGTTGCGTTTTTACCTGTTCCGATAGCCCAGACCGGTTCATATGCAATGATTATACTTTGTATTTCTGATTCACCCAGGTCTTTTAATCCAGCAATGAGCTGTCTTCGAATTACGTCAAAGGTTTTATCATTTTCCCGTTCTTCAAGTGTTTCGCCAATGCAGAAAATCGGTTTAAGATTATTTGCTAAGGCAGCTTTTAGTTTTAAATTAATTGTCTCGTCAGATTCTTTAAAAATTGTCCGCCGCTCTGAGTGACCTATAATTACAAATTCACATCCGACACTTATTAACATCTTTGCAGATATTTCACCTGTATAAGCACCACTCTCTTCATAATACATATTTTGTGCACCTAAAGAAATACTTGTTCCTTTTAATAATGCATTAGTAGTTTCTAATGATGTAAACGGAGGACATATAATAATTTTCGTTTTATAGTTTTTCCCGATCAATGAATTCTTAATTTCCGAAATCAAACTAATTGATGCATTCAGGTCATTATTCATCTTCCAGTTGCCGGCAACAATTTTTGTTCTCATTATATACCTTATTTTAATCTATATAAAAATTCTTAGTTAACAGCTTCAACTCTTCTTATACCGGGAACCTCGCGTATTAGAACTCTTTCAACACCAGCCCTGAGTGTCATTTGTGACATTGGACAGCTGACACATGCGCCTGTTAGTTTTACTTCGACAATTCCTTCCTGCGTTACATTTACTAATTCAACATCGCCACCATCAGCTTTTAAATAAGGACGAATCGATTCTAAAGCTTTTAATACTTTTTCTTTCAATAATTCACTCATCATTTTCTCCTTAATTCTCTCCTAAAGAAATATCAATTTTAGGAGTTTTTACAGATAATGTGTTTATACTAATCTGGGCTGCCAGATTTTTACTTATTTCCAGAATCTTTAATGATTCATCCGAATCCGGTTCTCCGAACACAATCGGTTTACCATCATCACCACCAATTCTAATATTAGGGTTAATTGGAATTGCCCCTAAAAGTGGAAGTGATAATTCGCTGGCCAATTTACTTCCGCCACCCGACCCAAATATATCATATTTTTTCTTTGTATCAGGTGCAATAAAATAGCTCATGTTCTCAACTATACCAAGAATAGGAACATTAACACGCTGGAACATTCTAATTGCTTTTCTCACATCAATTAACGAGACATCTTGTGGAGTTGTAACGACTACTGCACCTGTAAGCGGAATAGTCTGTACAAGCGTTAACTGAATGTCACCGGTTCCCGGAGGTAGATCAAAAATGAGATAATCCAGTTCATCCCAATGAACATCGGACATAAATTGTTTTATAGCACCACTTGCCATTGGTCCACGCCATATTACCGGTGCATCATCTTCAATCAGGAATCCGATCGATATAACTTTAATACCAAAATTTTCGAGTGGAAGCATCTTGGCAGTTTGAACATCCTGGAAAACTCTCGGTTTCTCCTTAATACCCAGCATAAGTGGAATACTTGGACCATATATATCAGCGTCAATTAAACCAACTTTAGCACCTAACTTTGCAAGTGCAACTGATATATTAACAGCGACAGTACTTTTTCCTACACCGCCTTTTCCGCTGGCTACGGCTATTGTGTTTTTTACACCGGGAAGAATTGTATTTTTTCTTTCATCCAAATTTGCACGGACTTTAGCAGTCATCTCAATTGTTATTTTACCGACTGACGGAAAATGGGACTTTATTGCATCTATACAATCATCTTTTATTTTATCTTTTAATGGACAAGCCGGGGTAGTCAATTCTACAACTACTAGAACATCATTATCATGAATCTTGATATCTTTAATCATGTTTAAGGATACAAGATCGCGGTTTAAGTCTGGATCATTTACAGTTCTTAATGCTTCTAGAATTGTATCTGGTTGCAATTTGGACATTAATTCTCCTAAAATTTGACATGAAAGATAAGGATTTTACTTTTTCTTACATAAACAAACAAATAAATTTAACATAGACTATATTAGGTAAAAATTTTAGATTCTGTAAACAGTCTTGACTTAATTGTTAAGCAAGCTTAACTTTGTTCAAAAAATAATTTATGTCAACTATTTCAAAAGAAAATTACCTTAAAGCAATATTCAGTTATAGTACTGAACTGGATAATAATGCATCAACTACTATGATTGCAAATCATCTTTCCATTTCAAGTTCTGCAATTAGTGATATGGCAAAAAAATTATCTAAAGAAGGATTAGTTAAGTATGAAAAATATAAGGGGATTATGCTAACTCCTCATGGCGAGAAAGCTGCTTTAAAAGTAATTCGAAGACATAGATTATGGGAATTATTCTTAATGAATGTTCTTGGATTGGATTGGAGTGAAGTGCACAATGAAGCTGAAAAACTTGAACATTATAGTACGGACTTCCTTATAGATAAGATTGATGAATACCTGGGTCATCCTGATTTTGATCCTCACGGGCATCCGATACCCAAAAAAAATGGATCAATACCGGAGATACCAAATGTTATTCTGCTAGCCGAGGCCGAGACTAATAATAAATATGAATTAATTAGTGTTAATGACAAAGAAAGTGAGCTGATAAATTTTCTGAAGAAGGTCGGATTAAAATTAAATTCTAAATTAGAGATTGTTGATAAACTCGATTATGATAACTCAATTTCTGTAAGGGTTAACAAGAAAAATATAACTCTTAGCAAGAAAGTTTCTGATAATCTTTTTGTAAGATTAATAGAGGGATAAAAAGAAATTATGAGCGATAGTTTGATTCTTGTAGTTTTACTTCTTGCGGTTTCAATACTCGCGTTTATTTTCTATCCTGAAAAAGGATTATTAAACAAATGGCGAAGTATAAAATCCAATAACGAAAAAATTTTGTTAGAGGATACTCTAAAACACCTTTTTGAATGTGAATATAATTCAACTGATTGCACATTGACAAGCATAAGCGGATTCCTTTCAACTTCACAAGGGCAGTCTTCCAAAATAATTGTAAAACTTGAGGAAATGGGTTTAGTTAAGCCGATAGGTACTAAAATATATTTGACCCCGGAAGGAAAATCCTATGCATTAAAAATTATTAGAATTCACCGACTCTGGGAAAAACATCTTGCCGATAATACTAGTATCAGGGAAGAAGAGTGGCATACATTAGCAGAGCTCGAAGAACACAAATTGACAGATGATGAAGTAAACCGGTTAGCGGCAAAATTAGGTAACCCTCTTAAAGATCCTCATGGAGATCCAATTCCTAGTGAAAATGGTGAAATACCGGAACAGAAAGGGATAGAATTAGCGGATCTTAAGGAAGGGGATATTGCTAAAATTTATCATATAGAAGATCAACCGCTGAAAGTTTTTTCTAAATTAACTTCTCTAGGTCTTTCTCCCGGTATGATTATTAAACTTATTGAGAAAAATAAAAACAATATCAGAATTGAATGTGAAGGCGAAGAAATAAATATCAATCCAATTCTTGCACTGAATGTACAAGTAGTTTCAATAAGTGATAGCGAGGAGCTAATCGAAAGCCATGACACTTTATCGAATATTCCGGTTGATGAAGAAGTGATTATTGTGGGACTATCTAAATCTTTGCGTGGACAGCAGAGAAGACGATTGCTCGACTTTGGTATAGTCCCCGGCACAGTAATCAAAGCAAGATTGAAAAGTTTGAGCGGAGATCCTACTGCTTACGAAGTTAGAGGTACTACTGTAGCATTAAGAAAAAATCAAAGTGATAAAATATTTATTAAGCGAAAGAATATTGTATGAATTCATTCAATAATGAAAACTGCGCAAATTGTCCTGCTCATAATTTAAACAACCTGGTAAAACTTGGAATTGACATGAGCAATTTCGACTTTGTTGTTGCATTGGCAGGTAATCCTAATACAGGAAAAAGTACTGTATTTAATAGTCTAACAGGATTAAGACAGCACACAGGTAATTGGCCTGGTAAAACAGTTGGCCGGGCTGAAGGTGGATTTATTTATTCAAATAAAAGATTCAAAATTGTGGATCTCCCCGGTACTTACTCTTTACTATCAACCAGTACAGATGAGGAAATTGCAAGAGATTTTATTTTGTTTGGACAACCTGACGTAACGGTTATTGTAATAGATGCTACCAGATTGGAAAGAAATTTGAATCTTGCTTTACAGGTGCTTGAAATTACTGATAGAGCCGTATTATGTCTAAATTTAATTGATGAAGCAAAACGGCATAAAATAAAAATTGATGATAGAAACCTTTCTAAGGTATTAGGAATTCCGGTAATTCCAACAGCTGCACGCCAGGGAGTTGGTATACAGGAATTATTAAAAAGCATTTATGATGTTGCCAGCGGTTCTTATATCTGTAAACCTTATAGGATAAGCAGCGATATTAAAGGTGTTAATAAAGCAGTGGAGGAAATAAACAGAATGCTCAAACAAAAATTCCCCAATTTACCAAATACAAGATGGATTGCTCTGCGATTGCTCGAAGGAGATCAGAGGATTATTGATGCAGTCCACTCAGGTGAAATAGCGGAATTAGCTCATTAATAATTTAGAAGAGTAATATGAAAATTGATACAAAACATGATGACCCAATAATTGCAACTGCAAATAAACTCCGGTGGGAAGTTGGTGATTATTTCCATGATTCATTAATCGAATCGATTTATAAAGAAGCAGAAGTTATTTCCGCTAAAGTTGTAACTACTGCGGGAAAAAAATCTCAATTTGATTTTGATAAATTCATTGATCGGGTAGTAACAAGTAAATGGACCGGCTTTCCAATAATGTTCTTGCTTTTAGCTGCTGTTTTCTGGATTACAATTATTGCTGCTAATTATCCTTCCGGATTAATTGCCAGTGTTCTTGTCGATACGATTCATCCTTTATTAAAAAATCTTGCGACTTCCATAAATATTCCCTGGTATATTAACGGCGTTTTAATTGATGGTGCCTATCTTGCAATGGCATGGGTGATAAGCGTAATGCTTCCACCAATGGCAATATTTTTTCCGATTTTTACTTTGTTAGAAGATTTTGGATATTTACCTCGTGTTGCGTTCAATATGGATAATATTTACAGACGCGTAGGTGCTCATGGAAAACAAGCATTGACAATGACTATGGGATTCGGTTGTAATGCAGCCGGAGTAATTGCCGCCCGAATTATTGATAGTCCGCGTGAACGTCTAATAGCAATTATCACGAACAATTTTTCACTTTGTAACGGCAGATGGCCTACACAAATATTAATTGCAACAATTTTTATCGGCAACCTTGTACCGCCAATTTATGGTGGAATTGCATCAGCGGCTGCTGTAGTAAGTGTTGCTTTACTTGGAATTTTTTTCAGTCTTGTTGTTTCATGGTCATTATCAAAGACCGTGCTAAAGGGAGAAGCTTCCGCATTTAGTTTGGAACTTCCACCATACAGACCACCAAGAATTCTACAAACATTATACACATCGCTAATTGATAGAACTCTATTTGTATTATGGCGTGCAATTATATTTGCAATTCCGGCTGGTATTGTTATCTGGCTGGTTGCAAATGTTAATATTCAGGGAATAAGTTTAGCTGAATATTTTATTCGATTTGTTGATCCGTTTGCACTCTTTATAGGTTTGAATGGAGTAATTATTCTTGCTTATGTTATAGCAATACCTGCAAATGAAATAGTAATTCCAACCGTGCTGATGTTAACTGTATTAGTCACAGGTGTTTCCGGTGTTGGTTCCGGTTCGGGCGTAATGTTTGAATTAAATAATATTGAAGATGTTTCAATGCTGCTTAAAGCCGGAGGATGGACTACACTTACAGGAATAAACTTAATGTTGTTCAGTTTGCTTCACAATCCTTGTTCTACAACAATTTTTACAATCTATAAAGAAACTAAAAGCTGGAAATGGACTTTATTAGCAACATTATTACCAATAATGATGGGTATAACAATTTGCTTTCTCGTTGCACAGCTATGGAGAATTTTTGCTTCTGTGTGAATCGAATAATTAAAATATGTTTCTATTTCACTCTCAGTTTGTTATTGAATTTCGATTCACAAGCACAAAGTAAGTCTTCGGAAATAATCACCGACCGTCCCCTAATTTCTAAGTCCGCATTTTTAGTCCCGGTTAATGATATTCAATTTGAATTCGGTTTTGAATACCAGAGACAAAAAATTTATAAAAATAATTTTACAGAAGAACATGAAAATTTGATTCTTGGCAATACTCAAATAAGGCATGGATTAAGTGAAGTAGTTGAACTAAGGATAGGAGCTGAATATTTTACTGGTAGAGTACTTAATTCAGGTATAGAAAACATTTCTAAAGGAATTAGGGGAGTATTTGTAGGTTCCAAAGTACAATTGAGAAAGAACCAGGATATTATTTCTGATGCTGCTTTAATAATCAATGTTAACCTGCCAAATGGCAATGTAAATTTAAGACCAAAGGAAATGGAGCCGGGTTTTATTGTTGCGGTTTCTCAAAATCTTGGTAAAGGTAATTTAGTATGTGCAAATATTGGGGGACAAAGAAATAGCACCATCGGAAAATTCGAGTATATTTTTGCTGCTTTTTTAATATACAAAGTTGTAGAAAGAACCGTATTGTTTTTAGAGTTTTATGATAAGACTGAAAAATATTTTCTGAAGAATCCAATTACAGATCTTGGTCTTACATATCTGCTAAAAAATAATCTACAGGTCGATTTCTCAATTGGGGGATTGTTATTCAGTGAACAAAAGAACATTTACGGAAAGATTGGATTTTCAATTCGTTTTCCGGATTAGAAAACTATCTCTTTATTTTATTTTCCTTCTTGCTTTCAGCTTTTTTTATCGCATAGTCAATCATGTACTCCTGATGATTGAGCGTTGCTTCGGTAAATACTTTTCTATTAAAAATGTATTTACCTGTTGGCAATAAAACTCTACTTTTTATATTATCGAACAGACAGGGAAATAATATTTCTTCTTTAATATATTTTTTAAGATCATGGTCGAGTACCGGGAAGGTTGTTTCAACCCTTCTATCAAGATTTCTTTGCATGATATCTGCACTGCTTAAATAGAATTCTTCATTACCATTATTATAGAAATAATAAATTCTACTATGTTCAAGAAATCTTCCAACAATGCTGATAACTCTAATATTTTCGCTTGAACCCGGAACATTCGGAACCAGGCAGCAGATCCCTCTTACAATTAAATCAATTTTTACTCCCCGGTTCGATGCCTCATAAAGGGCTGCAATTAGTAGGGGATCTACAAGGGAGTTCATCTTAAAAATTAAATGTCCGTTCCCACCCGCTAAGACATTTTTTATTTCTCTATCAATTAATTCCAGAAACCTTTCCCTTTGATTGATGGGGGCTACACAAAGTTTTCTATAACTTTTTTGTTCTGAGTATCCCGTTAGATAATTAAAAATCTCAGAAACATCCGCACATATATCTTCATCTGTTGTAAATAAACCCAAATCAGTATATAATCTTGATGTAAATAAATTATAATTACCCGTACTCAAATGAACATACCGTTGAACTCCCTCAACTTCTTTTCTTACTACAAGCGACATTTTAGCATGAGTCTTAAGTCCCAACAATCCATAAACAACATGAACACCGGCTTTTTCCAATTCACGGGCCCAGAAGATATTGTTCTCTTCGTCGAATCTGGCTTTCAGCTCAACAAGTACTGCAACCTGTTTCTTTCTTTCGGCTGCTTCAATTAAATATTTTACTATTGGAGAATTCGAACCGACTCTGTAAAGTGTCTGTTTTATTGCAAGAACGTCCGGGTCCCGGGATGCTTCTTTAATAAAGTCTTCTACCGGTGCAAATGAATCGTAAGGATGATGCAATAAAATTTCATTTCTCTTAATAAGAGAAAAGATATTTTCCTCTTCAAGAAAAATTTTAGGTGTAATAGGGTGAAATGGTTTTTCTTTTAAGTGGGGGAGCGGTAAATCGTAAATAATCATTACATCGCTTAATCCAAGGTTGCCGCCTATTATATGAAGATCGTTTTTTGATATTTCCAGGTTCTCAATCAAAGTTTCAATCATGTATTCGGGCATTTGACTTTCAACTTCTAATCTAACAACGGAACCGAATTTTCTCTGTTTAATATTCTCTTCGATAAGTTGAAGAAGATCATCGGCTTCGTCTTCCTGTATTTCGAGATCTGTATCCCTTGTAATTCTAAACCTGTATGCCTCAACAATTTCCATCCCTGGAAAAAGTAAATTCAAGTTGGATCTTATTAAATCACCAATCCATATATATTTATAACTTCCATTTACGTTACCATTGGATGGTTTTGTTTTAGCAACTTGATCCAGCCTTAAAAGACGAGGTAAAATACTTGGTACCTTTACTCTTGCAAACTGTTTTTCTCCGTTTGGTTTCTTAACAAGAATTGCAAAGCTCAAACTTAAATTTGAAATGTAGGGGAAAGGTCTTCCGGGATCAAAAGCCAGCGGAGTTAAAATGGGGTAAATTTCTTTCAGGAAATACTTATTTAATCCGTCTCGCTCTTCTTTTGTAAGCTGGTTAAGCTCACAGATAAAAATTTTATTTTCGTTTAATTGAGGAAGGATCTCGTTCTCCCAATAATCATAAATCTGCTTAAGCATCGGTTGTACGTTTTTTTCAATAAGCCGGATTTGCTCATGCGGGGTTAAACCATCAATAGATGTATCGAACACATTTGCCCGGATTTGTTCTTTTAATCCGGAAACACGTATCATATAAAATTCATCTAAATTCGAGAAGAAGATCGAAATAAATTTAATTTTATCTAGAAGCGGAAGATCGGGATTAAGAGCTTCTTCCATAACTCTTCTATTAAATTCTAGCCAGCTTAAATCGCGGTTAAAAAAATTCTCCGGATTATAATATTTTTTAAGATAATCTTTAGACAACAACATTTTTATTCTTTACTGCTCCGATTCTTAATACTTTATTAATCTTACAATGCTATTTGCTAAACTTTTTTGCTGAAGAATAGCTCTCCAGATTATAATCAATTAAATTCTCAGGCATATGTAATCTCTTTATTTCCACTTTAGCTTTAGCTAAAAATTCTTCTGCTAGTGTATTGTGATAGTCAGAGAAAATTACAATTTCTTTAATCCCAGCAGTTATAAGAGCTTTAGCGCAATTAGTACAGGGCATGTTAGTAATGTATGCTGTTGCACCCTCTGTGCTAATTCCATGCGAAGAGCATTGAAGAATTGCATTCATCTCTGCATGTATAGTTCTGATGCAATGGTTATCTACAATAAGGCAGCCAATATCTTCACAGTGTTCATCGCCGGGTATAGAACCGTTATATCCTGTTGATAGAATCTGTTTATCTTTTACCAGAACACATCCGCAATGCATCCTTGGGCAGGTTGCACGTTCTGAAACAAGCATTGCAACTTTCAAGAAATATTCATCCCACGAAGGACGCTTTTTTCTACCAGTCATTTATTCCCCATATGGTTCTATGGCAAATTTAAGAAATTAAATTCTATTATGCGGTGGGAATAGGATCGATTTTGCTGAATAAAAAGACTGCTGTGGTCGAGGGCGCTTCCACAGCAGTTAGATTTGTTTACAGAGGGTGCTTATGTGTAGTCAAACTAGATGACTGTATTAACTTTGACAAAGATTATACCATTTGAATTTTCAATCAAGTGAATTTACCAGACTTAAAATTTGTTGGAATTTAACAGAAAATTGAAGGGGGCAGAGTTTTCCTGATTATGATTAGATCGGGTGACGGTAAAAAGCCGGAAATAATTTCAAGTAATAATTTCCGCTTTCATCAAAACTATTTTAAAAGTGGTCCCTTCATTAATAACAGAATTTTTAACAAAAATTTTCCCCTTGTGATAATTTTCAATAATCCTCTTTGATAAACTTAATCCAAGTCCCCAACCTCTCCGTTTTGTTGAATAACCCGGACGGAAAATTTCTTTTCTTTTATTGTGTTCAATTCCTTTTCCATTATCCGATACTTCTATTTCAAGGCTCTTTTTATTATCTAAAACAACAAAATTAATTTTTCCATCTTTATTCTCTATTGCATCAAGTGCATTCTTAATAAGATTTTCAATTACCCATTCAAAGAGTTCGGGATTCAATTTTGCTTTTATATTTTTATCTCCTTCAACTGTAATCTCAACATTTTTACCTAATTGAGGAAGACGTCGCTCAAAATATTTAATCACTCGTTCAATAGAATCCATTGGGGAGTCGTCAACCAGATCCGGTTTGGAGCCGATTTTGGAAAATCGAGTTGTTATTTTATTTAATCTGGAAAGGTCGTTATTTATTTCTTCAGCGCTGTCTAAAACTTTTGCCGGATTATCAAAGTTCATTTTTAATATTTCTGCCCAGCCAAGTAAACTGGAAATTGGTGTGCCGAGCTGATGTGCAGTCTCTTTAGCCATTCCTACCCAGATATTACTCTGTTCGCTTCTTTTAATGTAGCTAAAACTTGAATAGGCGATTGTAATAAAAAGAAGTGCAAATATTATTTGAAGATAAGGGTAGTATTTCAATTTTCTAATTATCTCGGAATCACCAAAATAGATTTTCTGAATTGTCGTTCCATCGGGTGTTACAACATTAATAGGTGAGTGAGTTTCGCTAAGTTCGAGCAGCTTTCTCTTTAAAAAATTTTCAATCTTTATTTCGCTTAATCCCTGTTCAACATTAATATTTTTATATCCGCTTCCTTCTTTTGTTGATATTATATTGTCATTGCCGTCTGTAACGATCATTGGGAAATCAATACGAAGAATTATATTTTCGAAAATGAATGTAAAATCACTTGAAATGTTATCCGAACTTGTAGCATATTCCAGACTGTTAGCATAGAGTTGAACAATCTGGCGCTCTCTTTCCTGAAGTTTATTTACAAGGTCCTGCGTATAAAAAAGTGTTCCTAATGCAATCGCTGCACCGATTACAATAAGAATAAGTTTTAAGTTCATTGTGGTTGGATTGCTATTAAGCCTCATATAATTCTCACATGGATATCAAATTCAATTACAAATTAATAAATGTAATTGCGATATGAAATGAGAGAATTTTTGACAAAGATTATAGTTCGATAGTCTGGAGTCTTCTGGGACCAACCGAAATAAGACTTATTTCAAAGCCACCCTGATGCGAAATAAATGAAAGATAATCTTTAGCGGCAGATGGTAACTCGTCGTAATATTTTGCGTTGGAAATATCGGATTTCCATCCGGGTAAAGTCTCGTAAACCGGTTTAACTTGCATCATCTGGTTAACATCGGTAGGATATGATTTCAATTGTTTGCCGTTTATTTCATATGCCACACATACTTTAATCTGGTCCAGGTAACTGAGAACATCAAGTTTGGTGATAGCAACTCTTTCTATACCATTAATCATTCTGGAATAATTAACTAAGAAAGCGTCAAACCATCCGCATCTTCTTGGTCTTCCGGTTGTTGCACCAAACTCGGCACCAACTTCTCTCAATTTATTGCCTTCATCTCCAAACATCTCTGTAGGAAAAGGACCCAAACCGACACGTGTTGTGTATGCCTTAACTATCCCAATAACAGAACTTATTTTTGTCGGCGGAATACCCGATCCGGTGCAAGCTCCACCGGAAGTTGGGTTAGAAGATGTAACAAACGGGTAAGTACCATGGTCAATATCTAAAAGTGTTCCCTGAGCACCTTCAAGCAGAATCGATTTGCCGTCGTTCATGGCATTACTGAGATAGGTCGGTACATCGGTAATATATTTATCTATTTTCTGATCAAACTCCAGATATTCGTTAATGATATCATCAACATTAAGCTCTTCGTGGTTATAGACTTTTCTTAAAATATTATTTTTTTCTTCGATGTTGGTTTTAATTTTTTCTTCCAGAACGGATCTATCTAATAAATCGACAATTCTAATTCCTTTACGGGCATATTTATCGATATAACAAGGTCCGATACCTCTTCCTGTTGTTCCGATTTTGGTAGAGGTGTTCTCATTTATTGAATCGAGTAGCTTATGATATGGCATAATTAGATGAGCATTCTGGCTAATAAATAAGCGTCCTTTGATGCTAATACCAGAGTTCTCCAACAGTTGAATTTCATCAAGCAATGCTTTCG
>JAGXSM010000171.1 GCA_018333725.1 Melioribacter sp.
CGAAATCCATTTCTACAAAAACACGGGGCTGAACAAATCTCCAATCTACTCGTGATTCAGTTTTTGTTAAATATCCTTTCCAGATATCTTTCAATTCGTTCTGACCAAACATTTGCGATGTAAAAAAGGCTATAAATAACAGTAAAAAAAACAAAATCGATTTTTTCCCTTTAATAACATTTTATCCTCCTTTCCTTTTATAAAGAGCCTTACTATTAATTAAGCTTCGAGCGGATAATTTGTCTTAAATTGCATATCCCGTCATACTAATGCCGGACAAACCCGCAACGTTTATTTTGTCTTTTATTAGAAATCATAACTTTCATGCTTGCAATCCCTCCAATTAACGGCGGGCAAGCGTTCCTTCTCAAAAAACAAAATCAAAAGAACTCTTTACAGGCTGTAATTTTTTTTCATGCTTTATTTAGATAAACAGTAATTGGTAGATCTATATTCATCAGAACTAAACTCCCCGTGTTTAATCCTAAAGCATATATCGTAGAAGGGCAGTTTCCCGATATTCGGTATTTGGTTTTATTACGAACATTTACAACATAAATAATGTAAAAGAAAATTGCAATGTAATTTCGAAGTATGAGAATATTCGTCGGCTTGAATGATTGGATGCTCAAAAAATTAATCATTAGATAATAGCACACAGATTTAGCTGATCTTACAACGTAAATAACTAAGTTTGGATAAATGCTGGTTATCGGGGTTAATTTTTTGAGCTGAGCCGTTATTCTCCAATCTTAAATGTAATCAGTTAAATAACTATGCTTCTTATCAGTGATCCCCGGCTACAAGCAAATCGTCAACTAAGTGTTATAATGTTTACTCTTCCAGCAGCCACTGATCAGCTAATTCCTCTGAAATGTTCTCAATAAAACGGGATGGTTTTGCAAATGTAATTCCGTTATGCCGGTCGAAAATATGCATTGGATAACAGACAAAAAGATTCTGCTTGGCACGTGTTGAGGCAACATACATTAATCGGCGTTCTTCTTCAAGACTTTCAAGTTTCTCAAACGATTGCGAAGAAGGGAAGAACCCATCTACTGCATGAATGACAAATACCGTGTGCCATTCAAGACCTTTTGCTGAATGAATTGTGGAGAGAGTAAGAAACTCGCGTTCTTTATTGGCTGCTTCAATATCGATAACGCTATCCTGAGGTGGATCGAGCGCCATATCAGAGAGCAGACTATCGAGTGATCTGTAATTCTCACTAATATTAAGAAAAATATCCAGATCTTTTTTTCGCTTGTTCCAATCATCGTATTTTTCTCTAAATATCGGTTCATAATAATTCAATGCTAATTCTGCTTTATCAGCAGGAATCTGATTTTTTGTATGAAGTTCATGAAGTAGTGAAAATAAATTATAAATCCTGTCATTATATTTTTTACTTACAGCGGTTTCAGGGTTCGACTTAATTGATAATCTGCCGGCGCCAATTTCATCCATTATTAACTGAGCTTTTTTTGAACCGATTCCTTCATGTAAAAGTAAAACCCTGTACCAGCTAACATAATCAGAAGGATTCTGTGCAATTCGTAAGAATGCTAATAAGTCCTTAACATGTGCAGTTTCAATAAACTTCATTCCGCCGAATTTAACATAGGGAATATTAGCTTTATTCAATTCAATTTCTAAATCAAATGAGTGGAATGAAGATCTGAATAAAACAGCGATATCATTTAGCGGAACCCCTTCTTCTCTAAGTTCCAATACTTTCTCAACAATAAACCTCGATTGCATATTTTCGTTTGCAGCACTTATTATACCCGGTAATTCGCCACCGGTTTTTCTTGTGAAAAGATGCTTCGGATATTTTTCGAAGGCAAACTCAATAATCCGATTGGAGAAATTCAGAATTTCCTGTGTGCTTCTATAATTCTCTTCCATTTTAATCAACTTAACATTCTTAAATAGTTTAGGAAATTCCATTATGTTTTTGAAATTCGCACCGCGGAATGAATAGATTGATTGTGAATCATCCCCAACAACCATTATGTTTTGATGAATTTGACCGAGCCCCTGAATTACTTCTGCTTGAAGTTTATTTGTATCCTGATATTCATCAACCATAGTAAATTTAATAGTATTAAGAAAAGATTTTGCAGCGGGGGAGAACTCTAATAAAAAATCGCGTAAATAAACTAATAGATCATCATAATCAAGCAGATTGTTCTGCCGCTTATAGGAAGTATAAACTTTCTGTATCTGTAAAAATTTATCGATGTACTCGGCAAAGTGAGGATATTCCTCCTCAAGAATTAATTCTACTGCTCTTCCGGTATTAACACCAAGACTAAGAACCTTAAAGATTGTCTGTTTATTCGGAAACCTTTTTTTATGCTGTAATAGATTTAACTGTCCGCGTATAAGATTAATTACATCCTCGCTATCGCTCTGATCGAGAATTGAAAAACCATTATCAAGTTTAACTGCTTTGGCATATTTACGTAATGTTAAATTGGCAAATGAATGAAAAGTACCCCCGTTAATTTTAGAACACCGGTTATCAAGTAGAATTGCTGCTCTGTCCATCATCTCTTTAGCAGCTTTACGAGTAAACGTGAGAAGTAGAATTGATTGCGGATCGTTACCGAGTTCTACGAGTCGGGATACTCTGTAAACCAGTGTCCGGGTTTTACCGCTTCCTGCACCGGCTATTACGAGGTAATTCCCTTCGAGGGCAGAAACTGCTTCGTACTGCGATGAGTTAAGTTCATTCTGATAGTTGATTACAAATTTTGATTCATCAACTTCAGGTGGATTAACCGGTATCTGTCCAACTCGTTTTAACTGATATTTTTTTGGCATGTGATAAGAAAAATAGAACGCAGATCCCGCAGATTGATTATGAATTATTGTAAAATCATAATCATCATAAAAATCTGCGTTCTATTACTTTTATTTTTCGTTTTTCATAACAAAATAGTTATAAATCCACATCAATATTGTAGCAAGAACTCCTATCCCTATCATAGAGAACCAGACCATTTCCGGTTTACCGGCTTCTTTAGAGGTTTGATATAACCATCCGCCGAAAGGGTCGCCGACAAATCGTGCTATCGCAATAGGTAAGAATGCATAACCCTGATAAAGTCCCTGTTGACCCGGAGGAGCAATTTCTGAAATATATTCATAATAACGTGGCGCCTGAATCATTTCCCCAATTGCAAATGCAACAATACCAGCTACAATAGTAGGAATACTCGGATAGATTCCAATTATAATCCATATTAAACTCGATATAGCAAAACCATAAAGTATTGCATTACGAGTTTTTATTTTTTTAGTGAGAAGGTTAAGCGGAATCTGAAATAAAATTATTGCACCGGCTCCAGCCCAGGATTGAATAATTTCATAAGGTGCATTAGCATCAATGTAATCTGTTATGTAATAAGGTACGATTATAAATTCCTGCCAAAAGATTATCCAGTATAGACTGTAAATCAGCAGAAAGATCATGAACTTAAAATTCATCAGAACAAGAAAAAGATTTTCAATTTTCTTACCAAGTGATTCAACTATATCTGTTGCCGGATTCTTAACTTCTTTGTAAAGTATTAGGTTCACAATTAGCATTGCTAAACAGGAAACAGCACTTACCATATAAACAGCTTTATTACCGAAGCTATCGCGAGTGAAATACGCAATTGTAGGTCCTAACATTGCACCGGCGTTTACAAGCCAATAATAGATTGCAAAACCGAGTGATTTTGTTTCTGCAGTAGTTGTAACAGCTACAGTACCAAGTACAGAAGGTTTAATGAATGAACCGCCGAATGCAGTTAATACAAGGAAAACCATTAATAGCCAGTATTGATCGAATCCCGAATAAATCCCGCTGAACATACTCATTCCAACAGAGCCGATTAAAAAGTAACCTAAGGCAAGAATTGAAAATGCAACATTAAATGCGCGTCTGAATCCCCATTTATCGGCAAGTGTTCCGCCGAGAATCGGGAGAAGGTAAATTAGTCCGCCGAAGACACCAGATAATTGCCCGGCTTCTGCTTCAGAAAATCCGAGATCATTACGCATGTAAATCATAAAAACAATTTGCTGACCGTAATAGGCAAGCCGTTCGAATAATTCCATAACATTCGCAACCCAGAATGTCGGATGGAATCCGGCTTTCAGTTTTTGGATTTGTTCAGAAAGGTTCACAGTATCTCCGCTATTTTGTGAATCATTGAAAAAGTTGGCAAAATATAATACCAATCATTAACAAATGAAAATAGATTTATTGATTGATGAAAAATTATTTGAGAGTAGATTATAACCTTTCTATTTAAATTCAATTATTAGGTTGGCTTCAATATAATAATTAATTTTGTACAACTAATTATTGTATCTAAGGAGATAAATATGAAAGTTCCTCTGCTCGATTTGAAAGGGCAATATCAATCAATTAAAAAAGAAGTTGATGAGGCGGTTCAAAAGGTAATCGATTCTCAATATTTTATTATGGGTCCCGATGTTGCAAAACTTGAAGAAGAAATTTGCAATTACCTTAATTGTCAATTTGCAGTTGGAGTTTCTTCCGGTACAGATGCACTTTTACTCGCTTTAATGGCACTGGATATTGAACCGGGTGATGAAGTTATTGTTCCGACATATTCTTTTTTTGCTACTGCCGGTGTAGTTGCTCGCTTAAATGCTAAACCGGTTTTAGTTGATATTGATCCGGTTTCTTTTAATATCGATACAACTCAGATTGAAAAGAAAATTACATCCAAAACTAAGGCAATGATTCCTGTTCATCTTTACGGGCAAAGTGCAGATATGTCGCCTATAATCCAGATTGCAAGAAAGTATAGTCTTTTTGTAATTGAAGATGCTGCTCAGGCAATCGGTACTCAGTATAAGGATGGAAGATTCGTTGGAAGTATCGGTGATATTGGATGTTTTTCGTTCTTCCCCAGCAAAAATTTAGGAGGTTTTGGTGATGGTGGGATTGTAACGACTAATAATCCAAATTTAGAACATAAGATGAGAATAATGCGTGTACATGGAATGGAACCGAAATATTATCATAAATTAATTGGTGGAAATTTCAGATTAGATTCTATTCAAGCCGCAGTATTAAGAGTAAAGCTCCCGCATCTTGATAAATGGTCTGATAAACGCCGTAAGAATGCTGCTCTTTATACAAAATATTTTATGGAAGCCGGTTTAGCTAATGAAGAGGGAAGAACAACTTTTGATGATAATAATAAGGTGTTATTACCTAAAGCAGTCTTTAAACCAAATGAAGAACAATTGAAGAATGGTCTGTTGAAAAATTATCATATATATAACCAGTTTGTAATTCGTGTTGATAAACGTGA
Organism: Melioribacter sp.; assembly: GCA_018333725.1. GTDB lineage: Bacteria > Bacteroidota > Ignavibacteria > Ignavibacteriales > Melioribacteraceae > DSXH01. Next base: position 5,346 of record JAGXSM010000171.1, read on the forward strand.
TGAGTTATTAGAATATATGAAGAAGAAGGATATCGGCTGCGAGGTTTATTATCCTGTTCCATTCCACAGACAGGAATGTTTCTCATATCTTGATAGCAAAGATGTAGATTTTCCTCATTCAAATAATGCTGCTAAAAATAGTATTGCTTTGCCTATTTATCCGGAACTAACTGATGAACAAATTAAGTATGTGGTTGATACTATTGCAAAGTTTATGAAGTAATTAAGAATGGGAACTTAAAATTATTCCGACCCAGAATTTCTGCTGAGTCGGAATTTTTTTATCTGAATTTTCTAAATGCACGAGGTTTTGCTAAAATCTCTGAAGTAAGAACGAGTTCTCTTACGGTTCTGGGTTCTCTAAGTTTCTGCCTGACTTCAAGAGCTTTCTTATAAACTTCTTTTTTATCCTTCAGTATAATTGGTTCCGGGGTCCTAACTTTTTTCCTGGTTGTTTCTAAAGTTGCAATTCTATCATAATTAACATCAGGTATTTCTTTCTCGATGTTTCTATATTCATAATTTTGTCTTTGTTCAACTTTCTTCTGAAAATCTTTTTCAGGATCCCATGAAGAATATTCCAGGTTATCAGCAGATTTAGTTGTAGAGTAACCGGTATTTCCCTCGGGTTTAGGAATTTTAATCCCGAACAATTTTTCAAGTATATCCTGTGAAGATTGCTGGGAAGGAACCGGATTGGTTGTTGTTCTCCGTTGCTGGGGAACAGGTCTTTTATACTGCTGTTGATTTTTTTTCTGTTGTTGTTTCTTTTTACCGAAAATTGAACCAAGAATACTGTAGATAACAAAAAAGAAAACAATTATTTCAATTATATTATCCATTAGTTATGTTCTTTATCTTTTTTCTCATCAGGTTTAGCAATTGTATTTCTCATGTCTGTATCAGCTTGAATATTTTTAAGATTGTAATAATCCATTACACCCAAATTACCTTCTCTAAAAGCTTCTGCAATTGCTTTAGGAATTTCAGCTTCAGCTTCAACAACTTTAGCTCTCATTCTTGCAACTTCGGCAACCATTTCCTGTTCAGAAGCAACGGCAGATGCTCTTCTTTCTTCAGCTTTTGCGCGTGCAACTTTCAAATCGGCTTCTGCCTGATCTGTTTGTAATATAGCGCCAATATTTGTTCCTACGTCAACATCTGCAATATCAATCGATAGAATTTCAAATGCGGTTCCGGCATCCAAACCTTTGGATAATACTACTTTGGAAATGCTATCAGGGTTTTCGAGAACTTCTTTATGAGTAATGCTCGAACCGATAGTAGAAACAATTCCTTCACCAACACGTGCTAAAATAGTTGCTTCGCCGGCACCACCAACGAGTCTTTCCAGATTTGTTCTAACAGTAATCCTTGCCATTGCTTTAAGCTGAATTCCATCTTTGGCAACAGCAGATACAAGAGGAGTTTCAATTACTTTTGGATTTACAGACATTTTAACCGCTTCCAGAACATCTCTACCAGCAAGATCAATTGCAGCCGCTTTTTCAAATCCTAAATCTAAATTTGCCTTATTGGCGGATATTAATGCGTTAACAACATTAGTAACATTACCTCCGGCTAAGTAATGGGCTTCGAGGAGTGAAATGTTAAGATCTAATCCCGCTTTGGTAGCCGCTATTAAATTTCGTACAATTACTTGAGGTGATACTTTTCTAAGTCTCATCCCGATAAGATCACGGAATATTTTAACCTTTACACCGGAAAAGTATGCTGTAATAAATAGTCCAAGTGGAACATAGTAAAGCAGAATTATCAAGAAGACAACTGCTACAATAATAATTAATAAGGAAATTCCTGTTAATGCTTCCATTTATTTCTCCCATTTTTATTAAAACTGGTTACAAAATATCAATAACTGTTCATTAATACAATTAAATCCTACTATTAATATCAAAATTAAGTTCCTTGCTAAGAGGAACATCAATATTTATATTTAAGAAACAATTTAATGCATTTTAATGTTAATGCAAGTAAGATAGATAAAGGAATAATATGGAAGGGAATTTTTCAGAAAGAGTTCAGGAAGTAATAAGATTAAGTCGTGAAGAAGCTTTACGCCTTGGTCACGATTATATAGGTACGGAACATCTTTTACTCGGTATAATTAGAGAAGGACAGGGTGTTGCTGTAAAAATATTACGTAACCTTGATGTTGACCTTGTTAAGCTTAAAAAAGCTATCGAAGATACAGTAAGAACTTCGGGTGGAACCCTTACAATCGGTAATATTCCACTCACTAAACAAGCTGAAAAAGTTTTAAAGATCACCCAGATTGAATCAAAGATCTATAAATCTGATGTTATCGGGACAGAACATATATTATTGTCCTTACTAAGAGATGAAGATAATATAGCTACACAGATTTTGCATCAGTTTAATGTTACATACGATAACGCAAGGGCAGAATTGAATTCCATACTTAGTAGTAAGAGTACTGAAAAAGCTTCTGCTGCTCAGCCGTTCACAGCTAAAAAAGTTGATAAAACTAAAACTCCTGTTCTGGATAACTTCGGACGAGATCTAACAAAATTAGCACTTGAAGATAAGTTAGATCCTGTTATCGGGAGAGAAAAAGAAATTGAAAGGGTTGCGCAAGTATTAAGTAGAAGAAAAAAGAATAATCCAGTTTTGATTGGTGAACCCGGTGTAGGTAAAACCGCAATTGCAGAAGGTTTAGCGTTAAGAATCGTTTTAAGAAAAGTACCGCGAATTCTTCAGGATAAAAGAGTTGTTACTCTTGACCTTGCCGGATTAGTTGCCGGAACAAAGTACAGAGGACAGTTTGAAGAAAGAATGAAAGCATTGATGACAGAGCTTGAAAAAGCTGATGATGTTATTCTGTTTATAGATGAATTGCATACAATTGTTGGTGCCGGAGGTGCTTCAGGTTCTCTCGATGCTTCAAATATGTTCAAACCGGCTTTAGCAAGAGGTGATATACAGTGCATTGGTGCTACTACATTAGATGAGTACCGGAAGTTTATTGAAACAGACGGTGCATTGGATAGAAGATTTCAGAAAGTAATGGTTGATCCGCCCAGTGCAGAAGAAACAATTAAAATTCTTGAAAACATTAAATTCAAATACGAAGAACATCATCATGTTAAATATTCCGACGAAGCAATTGATAACGCTGTCCGTTTGAGTGAAAGATATATAACTGACCGTTATTTACCAGACAAGGCAATAGATGTTATTGATGAGGCCGGTTCTCGTGTTCATATGGGTAATTTTACAGTTTCGGAAGAAGTACTTAAGCTAGAAGATGACATTGAAAAAATTAAGCAGCTTAAAATTCAGGTTGTAAAACAACAGGATTATGAAGAGGCGGCACGTTTACGCGATAAAGAAAGACAGCTTCAATCCGATCTTGAAATTGCTAAACGTGAATGGGATACTAAAACAAAAGATATTGTTTATGATGTTACCGAGGATGATATTGCTACTGTTGTATCGATGATGACCGGTATTCCCGTTACACGTGTTGTTCAGGCTGAGTCGGAAAAATTAATGAAAATGGAAAAGGCATTGAAGCAAAAAATTGTTGGACAGGACGAAGCAGTTATTAAACTTAGTAAAGCTATTAGAAGAACAAGAGCAGGATTAAAAAGATCCAACAAACCGATTGGAACTTTTATATTCCTTGGTCCTACCGGTGTAGGCAAAACAGAACTTGCAAAAGAATTGGCAAGATATCTATTCGATTCTGAAGAAGCTCTTATTCGTATTGATATGAGCGAGTACATGGAAAAATTTGCAGTCTCCAGATTGGTAGGAGCTCCTCCGGGTTATGTTGGTTATGAAGAGGGTGGTCAGCTTACCGAACGTGTACGCAGAAAACCGTATTCGGTTGTGCTGTTTGATGAAATTGAAAAAGCTCATCCAGATGTTTTCAATATACTTTTACAGGTTCTTGATGATGGACAATTAACTGATAGTCTTGGTAGAAGAGTCGATTTCAGAAATACTATAATAATAATGACTTCCAACGTCGGTACAAAAGATATAAAAACTACAGGTGGATTTGGATTTAGTGGTCAGACTGAAGCTGATCAATATTCCCAGTTAAAGAATACAGTAGAAGATGCAATGAAACGACTCTTTAATCCGGAGTTCTTAAACCGAATTGATGAAGCCATTGTCTTCAGAAGTCTGGATAAGGATGATATTAAGCAGATAATTACTATTGAAATGAAGGATCTTGTGAAGAATATAAGTGATAATAAAATGAGCATTGAGCTTCACAAATCTTCAATTGAATTTCTATCCGATAAAGGATTTGATCCTAAATTCGGAGCAAGACCGCTAAAGAGAGCAATCCAAAAGTATGTTGAAGATCCTTTAGCCGAAGAATTATTACTTGGACACTTTAAGGAAGGTGACAAAATAATAGTTAAACATAAGAAGAATTCCGAAGAATTATATTTTGTACCGGCCAAAGCAGCAGAGACAGAAGAACAAAGTAATGAAGAGAAACAATCTGTTTAATTATCTCACTAATTTATTATAATGAAATTACTTAGTAAGGATGATATAAATAAATTCTTGGGGCTTATCAATCATTGGAATCTCAATGAGAACATGATTGAAAAAGAGTTTATCCTTCAAAATTTTGTTGAAGCTCTTTCATTTATGTTAAAATGTGGAATTGAAGCTGAAAAATTGGATCATCATCCTGACATGCTCCTATTTGGGTGGAATAAAGTGAGAGTGACAATATCTACTCATAGCCTTGGCGGTTTAACTGAAGCTGATTTCAACTTAGCACAACAAATAGACAAAATAAATTAAATGGAAAAGCAAAATATTCTAGACATTGTCTTAAAAACAAATGCCCTTTTGAATGGGCATTTTTTATTAACATCCGGTAGACATAGCAATCAATACTTCCAGTGTGCACTGATACTTCAGTATCCTGAGTATAATGAATTAATTTGTAATAAAATTGCTGATTTCTTTAAGGATTTTGAAATTGATGTTGTAATTTCACCAGCTATCGGCGGAATAATTGTTGGGCAGGAAGTTGCCCGGCTAATGAATATAAAATCAATATTTGCTGAAAGAGAAGATAAAAAACTGGTTTTAAGAAGAGGTTTTAACATCGAAGAAGGTAAAAAATATCTTGTTTGCGAGGATGTAGTTACAACTGGTGGTTCGGTCTTCGAAGTTATGGATATAGTTCGTAATTATGGCGGAATTGTTGCCGGTGTTGGGTTTATTGTTGATAGAAGCAATAATAAAGTACAATTTGGTGTCCCACAGTTTAGTACTCTACAACTAGAGGTTGTATCCTACCCCGCAGAAGAATGTCCACTATGTACAGAAAATAAGATTCCTGTTGTTAAACCAGGTTCCAGGAAAGTTAAGTGACCATATAAATGGAAAAGTAATGAAAAAAATTCTTTTATCAATAGTTTTTACTTCGCATGTTCTTTTTGCTCAAGTAATTTTTGATGATTGTTTCGTTGATAAAACGCTAAGACTCGATTTTTATCAAACCGGTGATCGTAGTACCGAATTAATTTCGTTCGACAAGTTAATTGAAGAATCGATCTGGAGTGGATCAAAAGTAAGTCTGATTGACAAGTTTGGATATGGCAACTATATGTTAAAAATCATTGATGTCGATTCCAAAAACCTCATCTATTCGAAAGGATTTTCAACGTTATTTCAGGAATGGCAGACAACAGAAGAAGCTAAACATATTCAAAGAAGCATGTCCGGATCGGTTGTATTTCCTTTTCCAAAAAATAAAGTAATTGTTGAGATTTTGAAACGCGATAGAAAAAACAATTTCGATAAGAAATTTGAGTATCCAGTTGATCCTAAAAGTTATTTTATAATAAAAGAAAAAGTAAAACCTTATCCCGATTTCAAGGTTCATTACTCTGGAGAACTTTCTAAAAAATTAGATATTGTACTTTTGCCTGAAGGGTATTCTGAAAATGAAATGGAAAAATTTAAAGAGGATTGTAAAAGATTTTCTGGATATCTATTTGAATATTCACCATTCAAGGAGAATGGTGACAAAATAAATATCTGGGGTGTAGAAGCTCCATCACCAGAAAGTGGAACAGACATCCCCGGCAAAAATGTTTGGGTAAGAACTTTGCTCAATTCTCACTTTTATACGTTCGATAGCGAGAGATATCTTATGACCACTGATTATCACGCAATAAGAGATTTAGCAGCAAACGCCCCAAACGATCAGATATTCATACTTGTAAATACTTCTAAATATGGCGGTGGTGGAATTTACAACTATTACAACGTTACTTCGGTCGATAATCAAGCATCCAAACAGGTATTTGTTCATGAGTTTGGACATGGATTGGCGGGACTTGCTGATGAATATGGTGACGATCCTACATACCAGGATTTTTATCCTCCAGATGTTGAACCCTGGGAACCTAATATTACTACCTTAGTAAACTTTGATAGTAAATGGAAAAAAGACGTGGATAAAAATACACCAATACCAACACCAGATGAAGAGAAGTTTAGAAACAAAATTGGTGCTTTTGAAGGAGCTGGATATGTTCCTAAAGGTGTTTATAGATCTACTCATAACAGCATAATGAGAGCATTTAGCTCGAATGAGTTTAATAAAGTTTGCAAAGATGTACTTGAACAAATTATTCTCTCATATACAGAATAAAATATGGACCAAAAAAGATTACTTAAAACAATCGATTCAATAGCAAGCGGCTACTATAAAACCGATGTTGAATTATTGCAATCTGTTGTTAAAGAATTGGTAATGAGTAGTAAGTTTAATGTAACCGGTGGAAGAGTATGGAAATTATCCCCATCTAAAAAAGCTTACAGGTTATTGTTTCAGACGGGTAATGTTCAAAAAATTCCGGATGATTTTTTACTTCCTCTTAAAGAGTACCCGATATTTGATAAAATTGCAAATGATAGAACAATCCTTACAGATGAAACAAACAAGACTCTTATCTCAAAAGGAATCTTCAGGTATTCTGCTTCAGGTGTAGGAAAAAAAATATCTCTGGGTAACAAAAAATATTATGAATATTTACTCGCTGTTAACAGCGATAATATAGACGAGGATTTAAGATATACTTTAAATATTGTTGCTACGGTTTTAACATCACGTCTTAAAGAACGGTTTTTATTACAAGCCCGTAAAGATCTTATTCAGGATATTGATAAAGCTAAAGAATTGCAAAGAAGCATTCTACCCGAACATGCATATAAATTTCACTTCTTTGAAATTTTCGGAGTTACAGTTCCCGCTGATACAGTTGCCGGTGACTTTTATGATTATTTAAAAATAGGTGACGACGAAGAACGTCTTGGAGTCGTAGTAGGTGATGCAGCATCCAAAGGTTTAGCTGCATCTGCTGAAGCGATGTATATATCCGGTGCAATCAGAATGGCAAGCACTTTCCAGATTAAGATTACGCCGATGATGAATAGAATAAACCAGCTTGTAAACAAGATATTCAGCGATGATAAATTTTCATCATTATTTTATGGGGAATTATCAATCGATAAAAAAGGATTATTCCTGTATGCAAATGCCGGCCAGAATCCGCCTCTTTTTTATCATAAAAAAAGTAAAACTTTTTCTACACTGGATCCTACAGGTCCGTTACTGGGTCCCGCTCCTAATTCAAGATATGAAACCGACAGTATTAATTTTAAACCCGGTGATATACTTGTAATTTATTCCGATGGAGTTGTAGATGCTGCAAATGAAAAGTATGAATTTTATGAAGAGAACCGATTAAGAAAAATTATTCAGTCGTCACTACATCTTTCAGCAAAAGAAATTGTTCATTCAATATTGGATGATGTTATAAAATTTGAGAGTTCAGAACCCGGTTATCAGGATGATAAAACCATTGTTGTTATTAAAAGGAATGATGAATGAATCTGGAAGAAAAAATTTTTAATGCCGGAATTGTAGGCGCCGGCGGAGCCGGATTTCCTACGCATATTAAAGCTAAATCCAAAGTTGAATACGTTCTTGTTAACGGTGCGGAATGCGAACCATTAATACATAAAGATTACGAAATTATGGTCAACTTTGCACCTGAAATAATTAACGGTGTTGAAGCAATGGTTAAACAGACTTCTGCAAAAAAAGCTTATTTTGGAATTAAATTGAAGAATGCCGATGCAATTGAAGCTGTTGAAAAAAATCTGAATAACGGCAGAATTGAAATGTGTGAGCTTGGGGATTTTTATCCATCCGGGGATGAATACGAACTGGTTTATGCTGCAACTAATCGGTTAATTCCTCCTCACGGATTACCACTTGACGTTGGCTGCGTTGTTAATAATGTAGAAACATTTTATAATATATCAAGAGCAATAGAAGATAAACCCCTTACTCATAAATTTGTTTGTATTGCCGGTGCTGTTAAAAATCCTCAAACATTTTTTACACCGGTTGGCACCAGCATCCATGAATTAATAGAGCACGCCGGCAGTGCTACAGTACAGGACTATGGAATTTTTGTAAGTGGTATTTTAATGGGCAAATTAACTTTCGATAATTCGGAAGTTGTTACTAAAACGACAGCCGGAATAATAATTTTGCCTAAAGATCATTATCTTATTATGCGTCAGGAGCGCCCGATACATGATATGAACCGGATCGGAAAATCTGCATGCGATCAATGCAGTTATTGTACCGAGTTCTGCCCAAGATATTTACTTGGTTACGATGTTCAACCGCATAAGGTCATGCGTTCGCTCGTCTTTACTACAACAGGTGAAGCTGTGTGGAATCAATACGCTGATCTATGCTGCTCATGCGGATTGTGTTCTTTGTATTCATGTCCCGAAGATCTTTATCCACGTGAAGCTTGCGATCAGGGAAAAGATTATATGAAAAAAGCCGGATTAAAATATGAGCAGCCAAAACAGGTTAGAGTTCATCCTATAAAAGAGGGGAGACGTGTTCCATTAAAAATGCTTATGAAGAAAATGGACATTTTAAAGTATGATACTCACACACCTTTTAATAAAATTGGTCCGAAACCTTCGCATGTTAAAATCTTGCTTAAGCAGCATATAGGTGTTCATGCTACCCCAGTTGTAGGTTTAGGTGATTCGGTTAAAGAAGGGGATTTGATAGCAGATATTGAAAGTGGTAAACTTGGTGCAAGAATTCATGCTTCGATAAGTGGAAAAGTAACTCATGTTAGCAGTGAGTTTATTAGAATATCTAAGTAAACAAAATAATGTCTTTTAAGAAGAAAATTTATTGAAGGGAATATTATGGAAAAGAATTCACTTGGATTAATAGAATTAACAAGTATAGCTGCCGGGATGCAAGCTTGCGATATTATGTTAAAGACATCTAAAGTAGAATTGATTTTGTCCCGCACAATATGTTCAGGTAAATATATGGTTCTTATTGGCGGTGATGTTGCGGAAGTTCAGTCTGCAGTTGATAATGCAGCAAATCAAA
>JAGXSM010000172.1 GCA_018333725.1 Melioribacter sp.
TGGAGCAGAGATTGCCGGCAATTCGAATAATAGTTTTTTCTCTCCATTCGGTTCTTTACAATTTGCTCTGGATAAAGGATTGTCTGTTAATCTGAACTTTAAACCTCATGCCGAAAATTTTACCGTGCAGAATTTTTTGAGTGAAAATTTATATATGCGGAATGGTTTGGTTGATAATGTAATGAGTGAAGTAAAGTTTGATTTGGGCGGATCTCTTAATTACGATTATGAAAAGTTATTCGGATTATCATTCTGGGGAAATTATTCCAGTACAAATAACTATCATTACTTTGAGGATTCAGTTCAGAAAGGATTCTTCGATTTGAAAACAATTTCGGGAGTAAAATCGTTATCAGCCGGAATAAATCTTCTGGTACATCCAAATCTATTGGGTTACTTTAACGGTGAATTCAAATTCCAGGATGTAAAAGATGGTAATAGCAGGTATATACCTTACACACCCACATATTCAGCTAAACTGATTTATGGAATTGATCTTACATCAAATATCGGAGTTAATTTTAAATATACTTTCGCACATAATACTTATGCAGATATTCTCAATACAATAAGTCTTAGTTCCTATCATAACATATCTGCCGGGGTTTCATATAATCTGGTAGAAAATTTATCTTTGACCGCGGACTTTCAAAACATCTTGAATCGAAGTAATTTTGCATTTAGGGGATATAAGGAAAAGCCGTTTGATATATTATTTGGCGCCGAATACCGTTGGTAGATTTTTTTAACAAAAACTTGGTTTATGACAATTACTGAACTTCAAAAAAGAATTGCTGAAGTCCTTGGTGTTTCAAGTTCCGAAAAAGAACTAGCATTTAATATTCTTATAACTAAAATTGCAGAGCATCTTGAATCGGATCTTACTCTTAAAGTACCGCGGATCGGCTTCTTCCAATTGAAGGAAAATAATTCCGATGTAAAGGAAACTTTAATTTATACTCCTTTTTCGGAAGAGATAAAAAAAAATACAACTACTCTATACCTGACTATTGATATCCCTAATAAATTATACAAAAATACTGAAAATGATTCGGATGTCTTTAGTATTGGAGTCGGTAAACCTCTTCTTCCGCTTTCAAGTAATTTAAGTCCCCAAACCGAATCAGAAACTTCTTATGTAATTCTTAAAAGATCTATTGAAGAGAGAGTTAATGAAATTATTGCCGAATCAGATATTCTCCCGAATTTTAATATATGGGACGATTATTATGAGTCGCTTCAATCAGAAAATAAAATTGATGAGAGTAAATCTAAATTATCCGAACTTACTTCTGATCTCGAGTTTAAGGAAGATCTAATAGCAGAAGATATTACAAATAATTTGTTAAGCCTTGAATCAGAACCTCCCGCCACAACTGTATCAGATGAAACTCCTGAGCTTTCACCAACTGATTTGCTGAATGATTATTCACCCCCTGATGTAGTAGAATCCGAAGTTGAGACCCCTGTTAATTTACCTGTTGAAGATGAAAAAGAAGTGTTTGATGCTGCACAAATTGAAATTGAAGAATCTCCTTCAAGATTATCCGATGATTTGAACAACTTAATTAAAGATTATGAAGAGGAAAAACTATCAGAACTTGATTTCAGCAAGTTGAAGGATATTTATAAAGAACCTGTTAAAGAGGAAATTGAAACTAATCAGGCTGATTACTCTACTGACCATGAAATTGAGGTTGAGCCCTTAGATGAACCCGAAGAAGATTATCTGGGTCTAAAAAAAGGTCCGGAAAAAAATATAGAATGGAACTGGGGAGATGAATTAAGGGAGGAATTGGGCTCTGCAATTGAAGAAGAAAACAGATCACTTTTCGAGTTTGATGAAGAATCGGAAGAATCTGAAGAAGAACCCGGCAGCACTGAAGATATTTTTAAAACTGCAAAACCTGCTAAATCCCATTTGTTTGAGCAGCTTGAAGATTCAATAAAAAAAGAATTGTCAACTTCCAGACGTACTTCAGAACATATGGAATACCGGACTTCGCCTAAATATGAATTTGTTGAAGATCGTAATACAACTTACCAGCCGCCTCTGTATGTGCCATCAGAAAGGACTGAAGCCGGTACTGATGAGCAGTATTATAAAGAGTTGAATGAAGAAAAGGACCGATATTTCAACAAAAATTTTCTGCTGATATTTGCTGCGTTCATTGTTATAGTAAGCATTATAGTTTATATGTTGATGCCTAACAAAGGTGAAACCGGTAATATCAGTAACCAGTTAGCAGCACCGGCCGATTCAATGCAGGAAGAAAAAATTCAAGCTTCATTACCGATTGACACTAATAAAATAATTCCTGAAGACGAAAGCGATTTCCCGCGTGTTGCATCATTACCGGTTGCCGATAAAAATGCAAAACCGGTTACTCCTGTTAAAGAAAAAGTTATAAAGGAAACAGAAAAACCGAGAACAAATGAGTCAAGCTCATTGTATAAAAAACCAGCTACCGATACAAAAATTGGTAAGACCGTTTACTATGACGGCTCAACCTATAATGTCCAGGTATCATCGTGGCGTAATAAAGAAAAAGCAGAGCAGGAGGTAGTACGGTTGCGTGGGCTTGGTTTGAATGCATTTATTTTCGAAGCATACTTACCTCAAAAAGGAGGTACCTGGTATCGTGTCCGTGTGGGAAATTTTAAAACTAAAGAAGAAGCTGAATACTTCCAATCTCAAAACAATTTTTAAATTAATCGAAAAGGACAGTTATGGATTTACTCTCAATTTTTGTTAAAGGCGGCATAATAATGTATTTTATTCTCGCCAGTTCAATTGTAGCAGTTGCTATAGCTATAGAAAAATTTATTGTTCTTAAAAAAGCAAAAGTAAATGTTCCGGCTTTTCTAATAAAACTTAGGGCACTTATTAAGAAAAAAGATCTTGAAGGTGCTATAAGTTATTGTATGCAGGAAAGAACTCCTGTTTCAAATATTGTTAAGAAGGGTTTGAAAAAAATACGGTTCGGGCATCAACGTGTTGTTGAAGCAATTGAAAGTGCCGGAAGACAGGAGATTAGCAAACTTGAAAAAGGATTATCTATTCTCGCTTCCATTGCTGGTATTGCACCTTTGCTTGGATTCCTTGGAACTGTTACCGGTATGATCGGGGCATTTATGAAAATACAGGAATTACAGGGTTCTGCAAATCCTGCCGACCTTGCCGGTGGAATCTGGGAAGCTCTTATTACTACTGCTTTCGGTTTAATTGTTGGTATTCCGGCATTAGCATTTTATAACTTTTTTGTAAGTAAAATAAATAAGCTTGTTGTTGATATGGAACGTATTTCAACGGATTTGATTGACGTGCTGGATGATACTTCTAAAGTTGCGGTCAATGATGATGAAGACGATTATAATTTATAGGTGAGAAATGAAATTCGAAACTTCCAATAAACCATTAAGCATTTTTGCATATTCATCTCTTACAGATATTGTGATGTTATTGCTTATATTTTTTCTTCTTACGTCACAGTTTGTAATTCAAACAGGTGTTAAAGTAAAACTACCGGGTGCCCAGAATAACGAACAGGTTACCCAGGCAAGAATGATTGTTACTATAACTTCGCAGAACAGGGTATTTCTTGGTTCTGAAGAAATATTGATCGATAAACTTGCCGGACGTCTCGAATCGATTAAAAGTACTTCTAATGAGAGCAATTTAATTATTCGTGCAGATAAATCGGTGCAGATTGATTTAATAATACGAGTAATTGATTCGGCTAAAGGAATCGGTATTGATAAATTTACAATTGAAACAGAAAGAATAAGTTAGAAATGTTCGAAGACAATACTCGAAATAAATCGTTCGTATATTCAGTAATACTCCATGTTATTCTGATTATATTTTTTGCATTCATCAATTTTTCTGTTGGAATGGAGGATGAGGATTATGTTACAATCGGATTTGGAAGCGGTTTAAGTTTGGGTAGTGCCGGACCGGTTGGCCAGGATCTGAAGACCGAACGTAATCAGCCAAAACAGGAAAAAGTTCAGCAGAAAAATGAGGAGCAGAAAAAAATTGAGCTCCCTAAAACACAAAATCCCGATAAGGAAAATATAATTACCGAAGCCGATAAGAAGAAAGAAAAAGTGAATGTAAATGCTGAAAAAGTTAAACCACTTAACCAGGATGATTCCCAGGCAAAGGGAACTGAACAGTTAGGAGAAGGCGAAGGCGGATTCGGATTCGAAATTGATTTTGGCGGTAAGGGAATGAGAAAAATTTATAGTTACTCATTACCCGATTACCCCGAAGGCGTTTCGAAAGAAATTGATGTTAAATTAAGATTCACAATTATGCCCGATGGGACTGTAGGAAAGATTTTCCCACTTATTAAAGCAGATGCCAGGTTGGAACTTACTGCAATTAATTCTCTAAGACAGTGGCGTTTTGAACCTCTTCCTCCAAATGCTAAACAGATCGATCAAACAGTTATAATTACTTTTCCGTACCGGCTTCAGTAGTTTTTTCCTCGCTGTAATAAATTCTATAGAAGAAAAATTCTGCAATTGATAATATTGTTAAGGAAATTGTATCGGCGTTGAATTGAATTCCCAATCCCTTACTATCAAAAAATATCTTTACAACAGAAGTTGAGATTGACCACCCTACAGTAAAAAGAATAGTTATTAATGCAACATTTATAAGTGCAGACGAGATCGATTCATCCTGCCATTTCTTGGTGAATATATAAAGAACAAACATAAAGTGAGCAAAGAAAATAAATGCGGTGATCATTGTTAATACTCGTTTCTGTTATTCAATCTCTGATTTATTATTTGTGCTCCAATCAATCCGCCGAGTGTTCCAACAATAGAATTAACAACTGTATTATTTATTATGATCGAAAAAGTATAGAGCGGGGAAAAACCGTATTGAATGATGTCGTTTCTTACACTCTCAAACAAATTTAATACTTCTGTTCTCATTGCATCTGAGAGGGGGAAAGCTGAAATCATTTTCTGCAATTCAGGCATCATTGCAACAATATCGTTATTCTTAGTAACAAGAGTAATAAACAGGTCGAAAACAGTCCCGAAAAGAGCTGCATATAAACCGGTAAACAATCCAACAAGTGCACCTTTTTTCATCGAAATTTTTTCAACGGTTGGATTTGCGCGCCTATCGAGTATTAAAGCTGTGAATGACGCCAGCGGTACAATTAAACAGCAAGCTAAACTTTTGGCAACGGGTACTATATGTAATACTCCTGCACCAAATCCCGATATAAATGATGGTAAATACTTCTTCACAGAATTACCTTTTGAATATTTCAATAATCAGATTTTGTAAACCATTGTAAAGATATAAAAATAGAATTGAACCAAAAAGAAGTCCGGTTATAAAAGCAATGGTTTTAGAGTAATCATAAATACCGGCAGCTACTGAAACCACATCAACAAACATTGGAACGGTTGCAAGTAATACCAGTCGGAAATCTTTCTTCAATTTAATTTCATGAAAAATGTGGAGAAATGAATTAATAAGTAAACCGGTATAAATACCAAGGCATCTCGCACATACAAAACTATTCCCGCAACTAAAATTTATAAGTTTTGCCGGATCCTGATGACAGACTAATGAATAAGTATTCTTAACAATCGGGTAACCGTAAATTAAAAAATTAAATAAATCTAACCAGCAAGAGTAAAATATTCCCGCTGTCCACAAAAGTAATAAGGAAAATATTATTAATCTTTGGTAAAGCTTCAATGGGATATCAGTTATGGATTTGATAAACGTATAATTTTTTTTCAGTCAGGACAAACAATTTTTTATTAAAAAGAATCGCATCTTTAATTTTTTCATCAAGAAAATTTGAAAAAGAATATTTTGGAGGATTCGAATTCCAGTCTAAGACATCAATCTTTTTATCACCGATAAGTAAAAGTATATTTGATGAGAAATTCATGTTAACATATTCTTCATCAAGTTTTAACCTGTTCACTAAATTTCCGAACTGATCAAACACAATAAGATTTTTACCGTCTATTACGTTCAGTTGGTTTATTGAGTTTATAGTAAAACATTTGGGGTTTCTAAGTACATATGAACTCGATTCATAACCGCCAATTTCATTCAAGTACTCGCCTCTAAAATTGAACCTTAGAATTCTTGTGTTATCCGAATCGAGTATGTAAAGGTCTCCCTGTGAATTGACTGATACACTTAGCGGGTACCTGAAAACGGATTTGTTATTCGAAAATTTTCTGGATGAAATTTCAGATAAGTAATTAAGGTCCTTGTCGAATATTTGAATCCGGTCGTTATTTCTATCGGCTACATAGACATTGAGTGTATTTGCAAAAAGTTTTACAGGGTAATCAAAAGCAGATGCAGACCATCCGTAACCCCCGATTGTTCTCAAGACATTTCCGAGAGTATCCATTTTAACAATTTCATTTGAACCGGCATCACTCACAAAAATAAATCCGGCTTGATTAATTGAAACAGAAATAGCCGACTGAAATGAGCCGATTTCGGCAAAAAGTATAATTTCCTGCCCGTTTACCGGAAGAGATGAAATTATAAGTAATATTAACATGTAGATTTTATACATGATTAGCTAAAGTTGAGTATTATGCTGAAAATCATAATTATTTATTTAGGCACACTTTCTGTAATATTTTACTTAATTAAAATAACTGAATTTATTAAATTTACCCAGGACGAAAGTCGAAAAAACTTTATCGAGGATAACATGCGTAGAAAATTAACATTTCTATTTGCACTTCTGCTCTTCTTTTCTTCTTGTAAATTAATTGAAGAAGAATCGAATATTACTGAACCAACTGATAAAACATCAACAAGTTCAGTTAAGGTTGTTTCTCCCAATGGCGGTGAATCCTTGATGGAAGGTTCTTCTTTCGATATTAAGTGGACCGCTACAACTCAATCCAAGATTAGAATCCAGGTAACTTATGATAATGGCTCTTCATGGTTTCTTGTTGCCGATAGTTTGAACAACACCGGAATTTATAACTGGTTCCCTATTCCTAATTCAATATCAAATCAATGTAAGATTAGAGTTGCAACAGTTGATGGTTCTGCTTCATCAATAAGCGAAAAAGTTTTTAGCATTATCAAAAATTCGAATAAAAGTCTTCGCATTATTTCCCCTAATGGAAATGAAGAATGGGAATCCGGTACATCAAAACAAATTAAATGGTATAGCTCTGGAATTGATTCCGTTAGAATTGAATACACTACCAATAATGGTAACACATGGAGTCTAATTGCAGTCGATAAGAAAAACACCGGAATATATTTTTGGGAGCCGGTACCTAAAACTCCTTCAACACTTGCAAAGGTTAGAATTAAAGATGCAAAAGACGGTGTTCCGTTTACGGAAAGTACAAACACTTTCAGCATTCTTCCTGAACCTTTAATAAAAGTAATTGCACCCAACGGCGGTGAGAAAATTGATATCGGCTCATCAGTAAGAATTGAATGGGTATCGGAAAATATTCAAAATGTTTCAATAGCATATACAACAGATAACGGATTCAGCTGGACACCAATTGTCAATTCAACACCAAGTGTTGGATTCTATAATTGGAATCCTGTCCCTAATGTTACATCCCAGCTTTGTAAAATTAGAGTTGCTGATGCTTTAGATGGTGAACCAAAAGACTTATCCGATAATACTTTTTCAATCAGCAAATTAGAAAACAAATCCTTAATGTTAAGAGTGCCTAATGGCGGTGAAAACTGGGAAGCCGGAACTGCAAAACAAATTACATGGTACAGCAGTACCGGTATTGATTCGGTGTATCTCGAATACACAACCAATAATGGTAATACCTGGAAATACATTGGTAAGGATACAAAGAACACAGGGATTTATTTCTGGGAGCCTGTTCCAAACACTCCTTCTACTTTAGCCAAGGTTAGAGTTAAAGATTCAAAGACAGGATTGATATCCGATGAGAGTAATAATACTTTTAACATATTACCGGAACCGGTAATTAAAGTTCTTGTTCCGAATGGAGGAGAATCCTGGCTTTCAAATACATCACAAAGAATTGAATGGCTTTCACAAAATATTGCAAATGTTAAGATTGCTTATACAACAAACAACGGTGCAAACTGGACTACAATAGTTGAATCGACACCGAGTATCGGTTTCTATATCTGGCAGCAGATTCCAAATGTCAATTCTCAAAATTGTAAAATCAGAATTTATGATGCCGCTGATGGTGAACCGAATGATGTATCCGACGGTGTTTTTAGAATTACTAATCAAATTATCAAGACTTTACAAGTTACAAGTCCTAATGGCGGCGAGGAATGGGAAGCCGGTTCCAGACAAAATATTACCTGGAATGCAACAGGAGTTAACAAAGTTAAAATCGAATTAACAATTGATAAAGGATTGACTTGGATTACTCTTGTTGATAGCATTGGAGGTGGTGCTTATGAGTGGAGTATTAATGAAAACTTTAATTCAGCACAATGCCAGATTAGAATTACTGATTCTAAGGATGCAAGTGTTTCTGATGTTAGTGATGCTTCTTTTACAATCTCTCCAAGAAAATACATTTTTGTTTCAGAACCACGTGGACCTAGAATCTTTAAAGACAGTGATGCAATTGAAATAAAATGGGAATCTACAGGTATTAAAAATGTTGGAATAAAATATACCTGGAACAATGGTATAGCAATTTATCCTGATATTCCTTCATTCTATACACTTGTAGATAAGATGGCAAATCAGGGACGCTATGTAACAAGTTTTACTGTCCCATCGGATCGATATTATGTAGTTGTATTTAATGCAGATGATGGAAGTAATGGGGCACCAAGTGCAAGAAGTATTGGAAACTTTACTATTGAGAAAACCGAACCGAAAACTATTACAATGCTTAGTCCTAAGAATGGCGATGAATGGCTAACGAGCGATCCTCAAAGGAAATTTACTTTTGAAATAAGATGGGCAAGCTATAATGTCGATTCAGTAAAAATTCAGTATTCATTAAATGGCGGAGCAACATGGAAGTTAATTGTAAATTCCTATCCCAGCAATGGAATTTATAATTGGACAATGCCGGAGGATGTTGAATTTAGATCGGATAATGCAATGATTAGAATAAGTAGCTCCGTAAATCCAACTATGTATGCTCAAACAGATGGACGATTTAGTATTCATCCTCAAACTAAGTTATTAAGATGGACATTCCCGTTAGGCGGCGAATACCTGGCATGGCGTAAAATAAGTGATACTTTCACAGATGTAGATACATTGATTACCTGGCGTTCTGCTGGAGTATATAATGTTGATATTGAATACACAGATGATAATGGATTGACATGGAATACCGTTGTAACAAACTACCGTTCAACCGGTGCATATAATTGGGTAATACCTGCAATTCAGCCCTCTACAAATGCGAGATTAAGAATTATCGATGTAAGTGCAGATGCTGGTGCCAATCCGATTTCTGATATGACACCAAAAGTATTTAACTTACAAATTCTTCCGGCTGGTAGTATTTTATTCCTTGATAACAATTCTAATTCTGTTCGTAAAGGAACCATAAAAGAGATCAATTGGACAACATCGGAAGATATTAAAGATGTTTCAATTGAATATTCATTAGATGGCATTAAATGGTTTACAATAGAAAAAGCGTTGCCTTCAAGACCGGGGTTGAAGAATAGTTATAAATGGATTATCCCAGAATTGGATTCGGAAAAATTACAGATTAGGATTTTGAGTGGAATTAATTCAGTTAAATCCACTAAATTTAGGATAGAGAAATAATAAAGTTTGTTTGCCCCGTGGTGTAATTGGCAACACGTCTGACTCTGGATCAGGAGTTCAAGGTTCGAGTCCTTGCGGGGCAGCTGATGAAAGTCCTTGTAAATCAATAATTTACAGGGATTTTTTATTTATAGTAATTGCCATTTATTTTTTCTATGCACCAATTTATGCACCAATATCATTTTTTCTTGAGCTTGTAAAGTTTTATTTTTTTGTGAATTGCTACATCTGATACACCATATTTACGGGCAATATGAGTTATTGGAATATTTTTTTTCAACATTTCTGCAAGTTCATCTTTATTAATATTGAGTTTATTCCGATGTTTTTTTACAAGTAAATCTATTTTCCTTTGTATTTCCTTTTCATCAGGGTCAAATTTAATAGGCGGATCCAATGAATAAATGTTAGGATAGTCTTCAATTATTCTTTTCTTTTCAAATTTATCACGGATAGTATCATATCTTAAATTCAGGTAGTAATTTTCTGCTACAGATTCATCTGTATGATCCAGTAAAAATTTTATTTCTTCTTTGCTAAAACCAAGTTCGTTGATAGCATAAGACGGGAATGTTTTACGGATTTGTTTCATTTCATAAGTATCGGATATTAATCCAACCATTTTCAATTTTTTCTGGTCCGCATACCACCACCAGAAAGAATCTGTATAATTATTGTTCCCGATTTTGAAATGTGAAAATAATCTATCGCTATTATCAACTACCGGGCGTTCCATTATTCTTTTAATTAGTTCTTCAAGCTCCCGGAAAAGGGGATAGATAAAATAGGGTGACCTTTTCCTTGTTCCTTTTACATTCAACATCTCAATGTATTTTCGTGTGAAATCAATTTTAGACCTTTTCTGAACCAGTGCAGTGCTTGGACGTGCCATTGTTAAAAGTAAATAATAAACCCATTCATATTTCTCCGGCTGTTTAGAATAGAATCTCAGTATTATTTTAAATTCATTCAAAGGTATATCTTGTGGCTTTTGAATTGTAGCTGGTTGATAAACTGTAATTATATTATTTAAGCAATAATTTTGTTTTACAAAATAGTTCCATAGAATATGGAGGTGGTTAGAAAATGTTTCCCGGGTAGCTTCAGCATAATCTTTTTCTTCAAACAAAGCCATCAGTTTGGCATAATCACCGGGATAATATTTGTGAATAACGTCATCCCGACCAGTTGCCTCTATGAAATGTTTCACTGAATACCGGTACATTTCCTGTGTCTTTGATTTAATACTTTTTCTATCACCTATTTTGATTTTATTTGCAATATATTCTTCGCATCCTTCACTAAGTTTTACAGGGGATTTAATTTTTATGCCCGTTTTAATTGCTATTTCCTTTTCTAATCTTCCCTGGATAAGTGCGTTTATTATTTGTTTGGTCTTTTCGTTGCCGTTAATCTTTGGTTTTTTACTTGGATCGGCTCCAGTTTTTAGCCAAAGTTCAATTTTCTTTTTGTCTGCAGATGTTATTTCAATTTTAGAATTGAAGCGTTGTTTGCGCTTAGCCGGATTCGGGTTGAATCTATCGTAGTAGAATATCCAATAATGAGGAGAGTTCTTTTGGAAATAAATTGAAGGCATAAATTATTTTCTTTTAATTGCGAAACCGGAAGCTTCAATACCCTCTATGAGTAATGAACTATTTTGTTTAGAAATGGAATTAATCTGAAATCTTATAATAGCATTCGCCCCGATTTTTTTTGCGGATTGGAATAATTGTTCAATTGCTTCAGAAACATCTATTTTGCCGATAACATAGTTCTTCTCGGGGTCGCCCATATACTTATCCTCTCCCTTTCGTTTAATTTCAGGGTATATTTGAACATAGATCATGCCCATACTTTCATATTCATAATTATATGTTTCAGGGGTGAATAAAAAACCTTTTTCAGCATATTTGGTGAAATCATAAAGATAGATATCAACGGTTTTAGGAGCTTCCAGATTTTTACAAGAAGTAAGAACTACAATAATTGATGTAACGAGAATAATTCTTTTCATGTTGACCTCTCAAATATTTTTTTGTTTACACAAAAGGGGATAATCCATTTTATAAATTCCCTTTCCAAATTCCAACTACTCTATAAAGAGATTCTATTTCACTTTTAGGCAGTGTCAGAGGTTCATAACTGCCATTATCCGAATAAAACATAACTGTTCCCCCCGGGAGCTCTCTATAACGCTTAATTATTTGTTTCCCATTTTTAAGCCTCGCGACTACAATCTTACCGTTGATTACTTCTTTATCCATATCTGCAAGCACTGTATCGCCTTCTTGAATAATGTGATTCATACTATCGCCGCGCACAATAACTGCAAAGCAATTTTCTTTCTTATGATAGGGTAGTGTTATATATTCAGAAATTTCATCGTTAACCAACATCATTGGTGCTGAACCGGCATAGACTTTAGTAAGAACGGGGAAAGAATGAAGTTTCATATTCAGCTCTTCATATTCTTTGTCCGGGACTAATTTTTTATATGTTATTTTATTAGGATTGGAATCGTCAATTTTTATATTTAATGCGTTTTCAATCTTACCTATAGTCTCTGGATGCAATGTCTTAGCCGGATCATTTTTTAATTTATTCACAATAGCTGAGAAACTTCTAATATCATATTTCTCTTGAAAACCATTTGCGGTAATGCGCAAATCTTTTAGTAGACCTTCAATAAAAGTGTAATATGGATTTATTTTTTGCATGTTTCAACTTATCTAACCGTTATTAAATAGTCATTAAAATACTTTTCAAAGATTTTCACTTTTTTTTACTTTTTTTCTTGACATTCAATTTATAATCGTTATTTTAGCAACAAGAGTTTATAAAAGTTTATAAAAGGTGAAATATGATCACATTCGATTTCAATCAACTTCTCTTTGATAAGAGAAAATCTGTCAGCGATATTTCGAAACTTCTAAGAACCCCATTCAAATCAATTTCGGTGATGATTGAGCGGGGAACTATTAAGCCTTCATTTCTTGCTCTGCTTGAAACTCATTTTGGTGATTGTTCCAAGTACGTAAAAAAACAAAAAGCTGCTTAATTGAGAATGATAATGACAGCATGCTTGGTCACAAATACTGGAATAACGCATTTAAACATAAACACCTCCTTTGTTGGTGCAAGTTATCTACATCTTAAATTCAAAAGCTTAATAGAGCAGAAGGAAAAAATAGATGCAGCCTGAAAAATTCAATATGCTCAATGAAGATCAGAAGTTTATAAACGGGATACTTGATAAGTACGGGTATGAAATTACATGGCTTGCTGGTAAACTGAATATGGAATATGAGATAGTGCGCTACCAGCTCCGTGATGCAAAAAATTACAGACAGGATTTCCATCAGCGTGTAGTTGAAATATTAAAAAAAGAAGGGCTTATAACTTCAAACAAAGAAATTTGTGATCACCTGAAAAATGAATTGATAGATTTTTCAACAGTTCTAACCGGAACAGTATCGATCATTTCTAAAAGTATTAAAGAAAAAATTCAAGATAGACATTTAAGTGATGAAGAAAAGAAATCACTTAAGGATCAGCTTCGTAATCAACTCAATCGGGTAACCGATGAATTCAATGATCTTTTACTGACAATTGACTTAAGGTAGAACAAAACAAATGAAACCGGCTATAGTTACGCAAAATATTCTTTGGGAAAAACTTGACTCGATTGAAAAGATGCTGCAAGCTGGTAAGCATCAAAGATTATTTAAGGGATTGCTGATTAACGATATTGTGAAAGACCTGAAGGTAACTGCTGATTTTGTCTTACGAGAATGGATATTGACCGGGAAATTAAAAGCTGTGAAAGTTGGAGGTGAAGGCAGATTAAGGGGAGGATGGAGAATTAGTCTTTTCGATTACGTAGAATTTCTAAAAACCTTGGAATCCAACCTTTCTCCCGAAGAAGAAAGGATAATCTTTGTTAAATCCCCAAAACAAATAATAGAAGAATTTAGTAAATCAAATAAAAGGGTTGCATAGAGGTTTATATGAATCTTTACACGATTGAATCTTTGCTAATTACTATCGGCGAATTCTTCAGAGGTCTTCATTTTAAGTATCAGTTAATTATAGCAATGGGACTCTTTTTAGCAATTACCTGGCCTTATGCAGTAACATGCTGGAAGTCCATTTTTGGCAAAAAAATAGGGGAATAAAATGAGCGATATAATTGGAATAATTTTAATAATCTCATTCATAGTTATGTCCTATTCATTCTCTCAGTTAGTTGTTGGGCGGAAAAAAGGGGATCAGCAAATTATCAACAGATTGAAAGAAGAAAATGAAGAATTGTTTCAAAAAAATTACAAACTACAAAATGAAATTGAAGCACTGTTGGATCATAAAGTAAGAAAAATAATTGCCAAATATAAACGAGAAGGAGAATGAACAATGGGGTTTATAAATCTCGACGTTAGCAAAAGTCCTGGATTCGTTTCAGCACAGAATCATTATGAAAACATGGAACCGAAAGACGGACCGGAAAGAGAAAGAACATTGAAAGAAAAAATTAATTGTACTTCGCTAACAAAGCTTGGCTTAATAAAAAGAGCATTGCTCGAAAGATTACAATATGAAAATGTGAACTACCTTTTAGAATGTGCTGAAGGGACTTGTAAAAATGAAAACGAATGGAATGAATTTCTAAAAGAGGAAATCGAATCAATACTTGAATTATAAACAAAGAACCGGCGACCGCAGAGCGATCAACCGGCTCAATTGTACAACGTGACAAAACAAAAATAAGGAGATGATATGACAATATCAACTTACAAGCTCAACGCCCATCAATTTTTGATTTGTATTGAAGATGGAAAGGTTGAGCATCATGTAACTGCAGACAAATGCACAGTCGGAACAGTCGTTATCTGTTATGTTTATGCAATCGGATACAGACTTTTCAAAGTAATTAAATCATTCTTTAACAAATAATCAGGAGAACAACGTGACACTACCTAAACTCGTAGACATTGATGTTCTTAATACCGACATCAAAACGGTACTTGAGAACGATCCCAACTATCTCGAACTATTAGAGAACATTGACAAAGCTCTCGAGGAGGTTGAACCATATCCGGAGTCTGTACATGGATGAAAGGATTTATCTCCGTCCGAGTGGAATAAATACATTCAGAGAATGCGGCGCAAAATATTTATTTCAGTTTGTTGAAAATGTACAAGCTCCAAATAAAATTCATTTAGCGTTTGGGAATTCAATACACAAAGCTAATGAAGTGAATTTCTCTCAGAAGGTTGAAACGAAAACCGATTTACCTACTGAAGAAGTAAAACAAATATTTTCTGATGAGTTTGATAATGAATTAAGCGAAGTTGATAAAAACGACTTTGCTTTAATTAACCCCGGGCAAATGAAAGACGGTGGTTTGAAACTAATTGAACATTATCAAAAGTTTTATGCACCGCGAATAATGCCGGTTGCTGTTGAGCAAAGAATAAAGGTGACCTTCAAAAATTACGATTATGGTTTAAGCTGTAAGATAGATGTTTATGACCAAGATGGAATAATCATTGATCATAAATCCACAAAGAAAAAAGTAAACGGGGCTGTCCCGGAAGATTACAAACTCCAGGTCGGTGGCGCTTATGTTATTGCTGAAGAAGCTACCAAAAGAGAAGTAAAAGGGGCAAGAATTGATTATTTCGATTGGGTAAGAAATGAATTCCATCCTATCGCTGTACCTATAGATAAAGAATACTTCATGAACATCTTTCAGATAACTGGTGATGCAATTAAAGCCGGAATATTCATGCCTAACCGTAAATCATTTTTCTGTTCAAAACGTTACTGCAAGTACTGGAATATTTGTGAATCAAAATATGGTGGGAAAGTAAAAGAATAAATAAACCAAAAGGAAATTATTATGAATAATGAAATAGAACATATTGACGAACGCTCTACGAGCGCAAAAGTCACAACATTAAATGCTGTAAAAAACTTTTTGAAAGACGATGCAGTTAAAAAGCGATTTGAAGAAATACTCGGTAAAAAATCAGCCGGTTTTGTTGCTTCAATTACAAGCTTGGTTTCGTCATCAACAAATTTCGATGGAACTGAACCTAAAAGTATAATTGCAAGTGCGATAGTTGCGGCTACGTTGGATTTACCTATTAACCCCCAATTCGGTTTCGCTTATATAATACCCTACAACGATTCACAACGTCAAAGAAAATTAGCTCAATTTCAAATTGGCTATAAAGGTTTTGTACAGTTAGCTATGCGTACAAGTTATTACAAAACGATGAATGCTGCCGAGGTTTATGAAGGTGAAATAAAGAACTTCAACCGAATTACCGGAGAGATTGAATTTGATACAAAGTTTGTTCCAAAGCCAGAAACTAAAATTATCGGTTATGTTGCTTATTTCCGTTTATTGAATGGTTTTGAAAAGTATCTATACATGAGTTATGAAGATATTTTAGAACATGCAAAGAGGTATAGCAAAACTTATAACAAACGTGAAGACAGATTTAAGGGGGGTAAATGGAGCGATGATTTTGATGCTATGGCGAAAAAAACTGTGCTCAAATTATTGCTTTCTAAATATGGCATCTTATCAGTTGAACTACAGACAGCTCTTCAAAGTGATCAATCAACGATTACAGAAAACGCAGAAGGGTTGAAATTTGATTATGTAGATAATCCAGAAACAGAAGATGCTGAAGTAGTTAATGAAGAACTCTCAGGAGAGAGAGCACTACCGCCTAAGCCGGAAGTTGAATCTGTTGAAACCGAACCGAAATCAAAGATTAACCTCTCACCAGAAGATTGGGAAAGCCCTATTAAGGTAATTGCAAAGGTCGAATCGATATCCGATCCTAAAGAGCTCGCTGAATTCAAAAAGACAAATAAAAATAAGCTTCAGTCATTCAGCGGAAAAGATCATGAAGCAATTCAAGGTGCTTTAGTAACACAAGAACACAAATTAAAAAACGGTTTTTGACCGTGAGAACCCATAGCCAGTGAAATCAATTGAAAGTAGCTGGCTTATAAATTTCTGAGGATTTAATGGCAAAACGATTTATCGATAGTAATCTCTTCCAGAAAGATTGGTTTTTGGAATTAGAACCTAAGTATCAAATACTCTACGTCTACATGTTCACTCATTGTGATGTTGCCGGAGTATTTGATCCGAATCTAAAAACGCTTAGTAAACTTTTCAACACGGAATATAATGAAGAAGAAACACTATTTAATTTTAAGAATCAATTGGTAAGGGTTAGAGACAAATGGTTATTAACTGGTTTCCTAAAACATCAATATGGTTTGAAAATTTCGCCTAAAATGATAAAACCAATCGAAAAAGCACTTGATAAGATAGGTCTGACATTAGAAAATCTTGATAGGGTATCAATAGAGTATCGATACAGTATCGATACTCCAAAAGAAAAAGAAATAGACATAGAGAAGGAAATAGATAATAAGGAAGGGGTTATAGGGGAAACCAATTTGCCGGAAGAACCGCAGGACTCAGTAGAATCAACAAAAAAATATTTTGATTTGCATTACCATCAAATGCTCCCACCGGAATTCATTGATTCATGGCGGAAGTATGTAGATCACCAATCTGAAACTGGAGCAAAAATCCATCAACACAACGTAATGAGTCACTTAAAAGCATTTAAGGAATGCTGGCAAAGTGGAATATCCCCACCGGAACTTCTCGAAGCATTTCAGCAAAGCAGTCATAAAGGGCTTTATTGGATTAGTAAAAATTTGATTAAGGTAAAAGAAAATGAGAAAAGTAATATCAATAGCGGAAGCAATTTCAAAAGCGGAAATCGGAAACCCATCGGAGAATTCGACATCACCGGAGATAACGAGTACCATTATGAAACCTTTGAGCAGAAGTAATTTAATTGGGCTGCCAAAATTATTTGCAGACAAAGGTTTTAATAATTTCGATTGTAAAAATGATTTTCTTAAAAGCACTTGTAATTTTTGCAAATTATTCTACCAGGGGGAAACGGAGAAGCAAAGTCTTGTCCTTTGTGGGAATGTTGGTAACGGCAAAACGCATCTTGCAATTGCTATCCTGAAAAACCTTATTGAACTCCCATCAAATCTTCACGGAAGTAGAAAACAGAACGCTCTGTTTCTTGTTGCAGATGAATTCTTCATGTTATTAAATGATGCAGCTTTTGAAAAGAAAAGTAAGCTTGATTTAATAAAAAACTGGTTGAATAATGAAGTTGTTTGTTTAGATGATCTTGGCACTTACAACATGACGAGCGCTAAGATTGAAAATCTGTACACGTTTATTAACCATGCTTATCTCGAAAATAAACGAATAATTATCACAACAAATTTTGCGATGAAAGAGTTTGATCAGTACGACAAGAGAATTGGTTCTCGGTTGTCTGAAATGGCTCATATCATTGCATTCCAGGAACAGGACTTCAGAAAAATAAAACAAAAAAAGGAGAGTACAACGTGACACTACAAACAGAATTGAAACTTTATCTACCAATTCCACTAACCGAAAAGCAGAAAGCTGAGCTCGGGGAAAGAATGAGTAAAGTAGAATTACAGATCAACAGTCTGGAATCTCAAAAGAAAAATACCGTTGCAGCTTTTACAGAAGAAATAAAAGAGCTGGAATCGGAACTGTATGGATTGGCAAAGAAATTTGAAAACAATACCGACCAGGTGGAGGTAGATTGTCGGGTTGAATTCAACACCCCTGAACGAGGGAAGAAAACCATAATGCGATTGGATACTAATACTATCGCCCGGATTGAAGATATGAGCGAATATGAAATCAAAGCAATCGAACAGCCGGATTTGTTTGATCAAAAAAATGGAAATTATGCTCTCAATATTCATTCTCATTATGGAATTGAGGTCGATCGTATATTCAGTTCGGAAGAATTGAAAAACAATATATTCATTGTGAATCAGCTTTCTGATCTATCCACTCATGGTATTGATCCTGATGGGATAGTTGGTGCTGATGAATTAATCGGTTGTTTGGCATTAAAATTAAGTAAAGAGCAGGCATTCGAATCATTCCCGGAAGGGATTGGACACTGTTTTATTGCCGAAGGAGAAACTGAGGAAGACCCGGCTTGGCATTTCTTTAAGAGTATAAATCCTGATGAAGAAACCGAGGAAGATAATTCTGATTACCAGATCCCGGAGAATGAGAATGCCGCTTGATAGAATATCTGATTGCCGGTTTGCAAGTGATAAAGTCCAAGCTCAAAGATCAGCTCGCGAACAATTAAAGTTCATCCTGGTTAATAAAGAAAAACTATTGAGAGCAAAAAACGGGAAGAAATATTTAATTGTTGCGATTTCTTTTGATCAAATAAAAGAAGATCTCACACCTAATCAACTCTCTTATGTTGACAGCATTTATGAAATGACAATGGGAGCTGCAGGGTACGAGTCTTTTAAACCAACATATAAACCTAATAAAAGAACGTTTTTGAGATATGGAAAACCCCCTAAATAAAGAAAAGGTCTGGTTTCACCTTCTAAACTTTAGCAAAGGGAAAGGGAAGTATCTCAATTCTGCATACTTCCAAAGAAACCTGGTGCGAGATATCGACCTGAAATCTCCGGAGGGGAAAGAGGAGTTGAAAAAAACTCAGAGGATCCTTGCTGATATCGTTGAAGAATTAATAAACGATCTGAAAACATTACAGAGCGAACATCGGATTGTGAGTTCAAATGCGGGTTATAAGATTGCTGCAGACCCCGAGGAATTGGAAGAGGGTTGGAATTATTTGTATTCAAAAGTTGATGAGATGCTTAAACGAATTAATTGGTTGAAAGAGGGTTATAAGTCGATGGTCAGGAAGAATAGAAACACAGATAGAGTAACTGAAGATATATTCGCTCAAAACATAGAGGTGTAATATGGAACTTCATAAAGCCGAGAAAATAGCTCAGAAATATGTCGAACTACTCGCTCCTTATTGTGAACGGATAGAGATTGCCGGGAGTGTCCGAAGAAAAAAGCCGGAAGTGAAGGACATTGAAATTGTGTGCATACCGAAGAACGAGATTGTTTTAGAAAGTGCAGACGATCTTTTTGACGAGGATAAACACAAATATCAGGTGCATCCGGGTTTTATTGAGGAGGTTAATAAACTTGAAAAGGTAAAGGGAGAACCTACCGGCAAATACACACAAAGAATTCTTCCGGAAGGAATTAATCTCGATCTATTTATCGCCAACAAAGATAACTGGGGATATATCCTTGCAATCCGTATCGGACCGGACGGTTACAGTAAATACCTTGCTGATTCTTGGATGCGACAGGGTTATAAAGGTATTGATGGAATGCTAACTAAAAACGGTAAACCTGTTCCTGTCCCTGAGGAAAAAGATTTGTTCTGGTTACTCGGACTCGAATATGTTGAACCTGAATACAGACTAAACTTAAGGCAAAACTGATGTGGTATCCGGCGCTAAAAATAAGCTCTGGTGATCGATATGGGAGATTAACAGTAATAACTGAAACGGCAAATCACAAAACACTAAGCGGTCAGACTCAGCGTTTTTTTGTGTGTAGGTGTGATTGCGGCAATATAAAAAAGGTGCGGTTGCAGCATTTAACAACTGGTCGAACAAAGAGCTGTGGCTGTTTGAAGGTTGAATTCAGTAATGAAATAAAATTGTTTTGGAAAAAGTTTAAGAGAAGGAGAAAATAAAATGATATTCAAATTATTATCTATTCCGATCGCTATGATTAAAGACGTTGCTACACTTGGCGGTGCAGTTAATGATGGAAATTATCGAAACGGTAATAGAACATATACCGGAAAAGTATTTCATGAAATTGGGCAAGAAATTAAACTGAAAGAGGATCTTAAAACCCTTGAAACAATCTGCAAAACCATTAAAAAGCTGAATGGATAAACACCAAGAAAATAGAATAGCTACAGCTCTCCGGGTTGCGGGTTATAATTTCGAAAGAGAGTTTCGGTTTCATCCTGTGAGGAAATGGAGATTTGATTTTGCTCTGCCAAATAAAAAGGTAGCGATAGAATTTGAGGGGGGAGTTTTTCTTCCCAAAGCAAGGCACACTTCAATGGTCGGTTATTCAAAAGATGTTGAGAAATACCGGGAAGCAGTTCTACATGGTTGGAAAGTGTTAAGATATACAGCAAAGGACTTATCCATAAAAAATGGCGAGTATAAAATTATTGAGGATCTACAAAAATTATTTAACCAAATAATTTAAGGAGGACAACGCCATAGACGATTTGATGAAGTTTTCTATTATAATGGAAGAAAATAAGTGCTTTTATATGAATTCATGATTAATAATCTAAAGTATCCATTATTAAAAAGTCCCGAAATTATATCAAAAATGGGGTTTGCGAGTTAGCCGTGCAGAAAATTACCCTGAAAGACAATATAACGAAAAATAACAAGGAAGATGGGTTATGAACGGGAAGCAAGCGAAATATTACCGTAAGCAAGTTAAAAAGAAGATCAACAAAGACCTTGAGGACATGGCCAGGGTAATAAGCAATGAAAAATTATATTGGCGTATAGTTTATGCGTTTAGAATCATTTTCAAATATCATCCGGAGCCGATAAAGTTTGAGACTAAGATAAAAGAAAAGTAAATCCCCCATTTTTTCCCATGACAAGGAATTTTTGAATGAGCACATTTGAGGAGGAATTAATTCAGCTCGGCATAAAGCATAAAGTCTTCAGCGAGCCAATGGTTCGAAATTGGAAAATTTACAAACGGTATTGTCAACTGAATTATATTGAAAAAATCAGAAGTAGTGATGCTTTTGAAATAATTGCTCAGGAATTTCCACCCATTACAGCAAGTGGAATTCAAAAAATAGTTTATAGGGAAAAGAAACGACATGAATCTATCAGATCTGAAAGCAGCTGATTACAACCCACGAATGATAGAAGATGAAGCATTTAATGGGCTTCAAATAAGTATTGAGCAATTCGGAGATATTTCCGGCATAGTTTTTAATAAACGCACAGGTAATCTTGTCGCTGGGCATCAGCGCGTTAAAGCATTGGTTGATCAATATGGGGATTTGGAGATATTAGGGATTAATGAAGATGAAGGTAAGATAGAATTACCAACTGGCGCTGTATTTAAGGTGCGATTTGTTAATTGGGACGGGAAAAAAGAAAGAGCTGCTAACATAGCTGCAAACAGCGAAACAATAACTGGTAGATTCACTGATAAGTTATCCTTAGTACTTGATGAGGTCCGTTTAGAATTACCCGATATTTATTCTGGGTTGATGTTTGAAAAGATTGAGATGCCTTTGCTTGATTTATATCAAGGTAGAATTGTAGAAGATAATTTTGACGCAGAAGATGAAGTAAAAAAAATAACAGAACCAGAAACAAAAAAGGGGGACGTGTATTTATTAGGTCCTCATAGATTAATGTGTGGAGATAGTACCTCTAAAGAAGATATATCCACTCTAATGGATGGCGAAAAAGCAAAACTTATATTTACTGATCCACCATACAATGTTGATTATAAGTCACAAGCCGGTTACTCCTATGAATCCGAGAAATTTGGAAGTAATGGGCAAAAAATTTTTAATGATAATAAAAATGATGAAGATTGTATTGCTTTTTATTCAGCCGTATTAAAAAACTTATATGATTTTACAGAGGATGATGTAACTCTCTATTGGTGGTTTGCAAACAGTAATTATCATTTGAACCGACAAGCTCTTATTGATAACAACTGGCATCTTTCACAAACAATAATTTGGTTAAAGAATAGTTTTGTTTTTAGTCGGGGACAGGATTATCATCGTTGTTACGAACCTTGTATAGTCGGTTGGAAAAAAGGGAAGAAACATTTTAAGATAACAAGTGCATTAAACAACCTGGTAGATATTTTCTCACTTGAATTTCATGATTTCCAACATCAATTTGATATATGGTATGAAAGAAGAGACGCTACTAATAAATATATACATCCTACACAAAAACCAGTCCGTTTAGCAGAAAGAGCTCTAAAGAAAAACAGCCAGGTGAATGATATTGTTGTAGATCTATTCGGTGGAAGTGGAAGCACATTGATAGCATGTGAACAAATGAAAAGAAGAGCATACTTAATGGAACTTGATCCAAAATTTTGTGATGCGATTGTTAAACGATATATGAAATTTACAAATAGTAATTGTATTCAAAAAGAAAATGGAGAATTTGTAAATGCCAGCATCTAATGACAATGTTGATGGACATACACCAACCTTTTGGATACGCGTTGACGCTGTAGTAGAATTGATTTTAAAAAATCAGAACTATCTACATTCTAAACGTACTGAATCTTTAGTTGAAATGGTGAAGAAACAGCTCAAAGTTGAAGACAGGATGGCAAAGGAATATATAAAACATGCTAAGAAAGCAGTGAAGATTGTTAGTTCAGAGAATTTAAGCAGAGCAAGACAAAAAGCAATATTGGACCGTGAAGCGTTATTAATTGAAGTAAAAGATGATCCCAAAATGAAATTGGAGATAATGAAAGACCGAGATGATTTACAGGGTTTATATGTGAGTAAAATAAAAGAATCCTCAGAAGTAACAGTAAAGAATATTGACATGAGTCAGTTTACGGAATACGGGCTCGAAAAACTAAAACGTGGTGAAAAACTTGAAGATGTTTTACTCGATCCAAAATCATTAAAGCAGAATGCCGACACAAATACAAATAGCAGCCGAAGCTGAATTAGAGTTGCGGAAAAGACAATTTGAACGTCTCCGCAATTTCGAGTCGCAAAAAAAATTCTATCAAACACATCCGTTTGAATATTTTATTGAACGTCTTGGGTTTAAACCTGAAACAATAGATTGGACATTACTTCCAGAATATGCCAACCATAAATGGGATGGGACAATAAATCCATTAAAAACTATACTTGATAGTTTAGCAATTGGAGTGAAAAGAATAGGAGTAGAATCCGCTACTGGAACGGGGAAGACCAAATTAGGGGCTGGGGTTGTCTTATGGTTTCTTGAATGTTTTGACAATTCAATGGTTATTACAACCGCACCGAAAAGAGAGCAGCTCAGTTTACATATATGGAAAGAAATTGGATTGATGTTTAAAGATTTTGGTAAAGGGGAATTACTCTCTTCTCTAAAACTGAGGATGAACCCCGGACAGGATAACTGGATTGCTGTGGGTTTTGTTGCCGGTGTAGTAGCGAATGAAGAATCCTCGACTAAAGCACAGGGGTTTCATGCAGAACATCTATTAGTCATTTTAGAAGAGACGCCCGGAGTACCAAAACCAATAATGGAAGCTTTCCAAAACACAGCAGATGGACCGCATAATATAATTTTAGCGTTTGGAAATCCTGACCATCAGCTTGATAATCTTCATAAGTTTTGCATACTCCCGAATGTAACAGCAATACGAATTTCGGGTTATGACCATCCCAATGTTGTGACTAAGAATCCTTCTTTCATTCCGGGGGCGGTAACTCTTGATGGATTGAACGATAAAAAGATGAGATATGGCGGAGAAGAGGCACCATTATATCTCTCGAGAGCGAAAGGAATATCACCGGGTCAATCGGTTGATTCTCTTATACGGCTGGAATGGATCCAGTCTGCAATTGAAAGAGGGAAATTATTCCAAGATGAAAATGGTGTATTTGATGAAACGAAAATAGAAGGAGCAAAAGCATTAGGCGTAGATGTAGCAAATAGCGAGGCTGGAGATAAAGCAGCAATAGCACGAGGGAAAGGGACTATACTTTTGAATGTGGTAGATTTTCAATGTCCTGATTCAAATCAGCTGGGCAAAAGAGATGTATTGCAAATAATGAATGATGAATTAATAAGCGCGGATAAAGTTGGAGTTGACAGTGTAGGTGTAGGTGCGGGCACAGTAAATGCATTGAAAGAAATGGGTAAAAAAATTGTATCACTCGGCGGTGCGGATGCTCCTGTGAAAATAAGTTTTACAGATGGGAAATCTTCAATTAAAAAAGAAGAAGAGTTCAATAATCTCCGTTCACAAATGTACTGGCAGCTTAGAGAAGACCTGCGAAATGGGATTATAGCTCTTCCAAATGACCAGGAACTTGTTGCCGATTTAATTACGCCAAAATGGGAAATAAAAGCGGGCAAAATTATAGTCGAATCTAAAGAAGCCATAAAAAAAAGACTTACACATTCGCCAAATAAAGGTGATGCAGTAGTATATTGGAATTGGGTGAGACAAATTAAAAAAGCAGAATTAAAAGCAGTTCCACGACCATACTAAATGAGGCAATAAAATGACAAGCCAACAAGTAATTAAATTATTAGAAATGTATTCAAATCAAATTAATAGTAGAATTATTAAAGATTTGATAGAAGACCATCTTCCTACTAAACAGAAAATGGAAAAGTTATATAAATCATATTCTGGTAACGTGGCAATAAAAGAGAGAAAATTTGAGGATGTTAATAAGATTAACAATCAGTTAGCTAATGATTATCGTGGTGATATTGTTGATGGTATTACTGGTTACATGTTTGGTGAAAGAATTGGGTATTCTGTTGATAAAACAAAATATTCTGAAGCACTTTATAATTTGATTTCCGAACGATTATCAAAATTTTTCATTCAAAATAATATTGAAGACTTAGATAGTACTACTGGTGAAATGATGTCAATTTGCGGAATGACAGCAAGGTTATTGTATATCGACAAAAATGGTTTAGAAAGAATAATGCCCATAAATCCATGGGAAGTAATCTTTGTGATGAATCAATCAATCGATGAGGTGCAATATGCTTTGATATATTATGATGTTGAAATAATCGAGAATGGTGAAAAAAAGAAACGAGTACGCGTAGAATGGTATGACAGCAAAAATGTAACATTTTTTGTTAGCAATGAAAATGGAGATTATGATTTAGATTTGGACGAAAAGAAAAACCCCATGCCACACATGTTTGATGGGATCCCTGTTGTTCGATTTATTAATAACAATCTTCAACAAGGAGATTTCGAAAAGGTTGAGACGTTAATTGACGCTTACGATCGGACTTTAAGTGATATACAGAATGAAGTTGAAGAATTTAGATTGGCTTATTTTGCTTTTTATGGAGTAGAACCGACACCGGAGATAATGAAAGCAGCAAGACAATCGGGAGCTTTTGGATTTCCCGAAGGGACTAATGGTAATTTTTTGGTTAAAGACTTAAGCACAGCCGTTGAGTTTATGAAAGAACATAAAAAGACAATTAATGAAAACATTTATAAGTTTGCTAAAGCTGTAGATATGAGAGATGAACAATTCTCCGGTTCAGCAATGAGCGGTGAAAGCAGACGGTGGAAATTGATAAACTTCGAAAATAGAGCGAAAGCAAAAGAAAGAAAATTTGTAAAAGCATTACGAGATCAATTCAGAATACTTTGTTCTGCCTGGAATACTAAAGAGATAAAATTGAATTACGAAGATGTCACATTCCAATTCAAACGGAATCTGCCTGTTGACCTTCAATATATAGCAGGAGTTCTATCAATGTTAAATGGACAAATATCAGACGAAACCCGATTGGGATTAGCTCCTTTCATTGATAGTGTAGACAAAGAGATTGAGAGGATGAAATTTGAAAGTGATAATAAAGTTGATTTCAATTCAATATCTGATGCTCAACAGTTAAATTAAGAAGAAGAAAAATGACGCGTGAAGAAGTAAATATCAGGTTAATTAAATTACTGAATAGAGCTGATGTTGAGGTCGAAAGGATATTAAAAGAGTTTGAACCTAAATTGATTCGTATTTATAAAAAATCTCTTGAAGAGATTAAAAAAGAAATCGCATGGATTTATGAAAAATTCGGAGACAAAGTAACTTACGGACAAATGCAAGCATACAATCGATTAGCGGGAATTGAAAGAGAAATCGCAAAAGAATTGAAAAATTTGACTGGTGAAACAATATCTCTAACAAAAGATAAGATTAAAGAAGTGTTCCGGGAAGGATACTATAGAACAGCTTTTGCGCTGGAATCAGGTACCGGTTTTAAACTTGGATTTGGGGAATTAAACAAAAACATAGTAGAAGCGGCTGTCTTTAATCAATTAGACAGACTTAAATGGACAGAGCGAATGGGCATAACAACCGAGACGTATACAAATTTAATCAATCAACAGCTTGCGGTAGGTTTAAATCAGGGGAGGGGCTATGCTAAAATAGCGTCTGCGATTACAGATAAATTTGGTGGTAAAGGATTGACTGAACCGGGTTTATACCCACGCATGTTGAGAATTGTAAGAACTGAAGGGCATCGAGTGCAGAACGCATCACGCGTAATTGCTTTTGATAAATCTGAAAGCGCCGCTGAATTATTAGGGATAGAATCCCAACGAACCTGGTTACACCCAGCGGGAGTCAAAGAACCTCGCGAGGATCATATACAGATGAACGATAAGGGAGCCGATGAGAATGGGCTATTTACTTTGCCGGATGGGACGGTCACAGAGGGTCCGGGTTTAACAGGCGTTCCAGAGCACGATATCAATTGTCATTGTACTCTTTATTTTAAAATAGTCAGCTTGCCGAAAAATGAAAAGCTTCAAATCAATCCTAAAATGAATTATACTGATTGGTCTCAGTTGAGGGTAGCCACCAATTGACAATCTTTCTCCAATTAACCCGCTTCGGCGGGTTTTTTATTCCCTCATATTATTTTTTTCATCTCCCACTTTTTCCCATGACAAGACAGTTCTAAAAAATTACGTTACATCAGAATTTTAAATCACTCATAACCATATTATGAACTTGTAGGGTCGTTCGTTTATAACATTAAATCGAAACTACAAGGGCAAGGAGAGAAAATGGATAAGTTAAAAGAAGTAATCGAGTTCTTGAAAAAGAATAATGCCCCGGCTGAATTAATCACTCAATTGGAATCACTTAAAACGGTCAATCTCGAAAGTGTTAAGGAATTCCTTGAGAAAGATGAAGCTGGCAAAAAATATCTTCAAACCTTGAATGATGCCGCTGTTACGAAAGGGATTTTGACCTTCAAAGAAAAAACAATGCCTGGATTAATCGAAGACGAAATCAAAAGGAAATTCCCAGACGAAACTGAGGAACAGAAAAAGTTAAGAATACTTACAGATGATCAGGCTAAACTAAAAGCTGAAATCAAACGTAAGGATTTATTGAACAAAGCGACTACCCTCGCTGTTGAGAAAAAACTTCCATTGAAATTAGTTGAGCGATTTCTCGGTGATGATGAAGACGCAACAATTAAAAATATGGAATTATTTGAAGCAGAATATAATGCTGGAGTGACAGCTGCGGTAGATGCAAAATTCAAGGAAAACGGTAGAGAACCCGGAAATTCTCCGCAACATAGTCCCGGTCCCGATTACAGCAAGATGAGTGATGATGAATATTTCAAACACAGAATGTCAGAAAAAAAATAATGGAGAAAGCAATGCAAAAGTTTTTTATTAAAAATCCGGTTGCAGCTTCAATTTTTGTATTGATGCTGTTAGTCATTTCGGCTGTATTACTTCAAATCGAGCAAACCAAGGACGGAGTAATATTGGCGAACACATTTTTGACAACTCAATTAATTGCACGTGAAGCGCTCGTGCGTTTGAGAAATATGCTG